>DWYY01000113.1 GCA_019118445.1 Candidatus Eisenbergiella merdipullorum
GCTTGACGGTGTGGATTTCGCGGACAATGACCTGGCTGTTCTGGAATATGAAAAAGCGCTGGCGAGAGTTTTTGTTTCTTCGGTTGAAGTAAACGGCTGGGGCAGGCGGAGCCTTATGGTTTCGGGCAGCAGGGGGACGGTGAATATCGTACCTTTGGAAAATCCCTGCACCATGACCTATTCGGACACCACGATCGCCGACATGCCGTATGAAGACAGGAAACAGGATGTGGATGTGAAGGACATCCCTAAGGACTGCCGGTATGATGCCATGATGCAGGATTTTTACGCTTATATCATGGGCACGAAGAAAAATCCGTTTACCTATGAACACGATTATCTGGTACAAAAAGTCCTTTCGGAGATCGTGGGAGGCGTGGGATTTTACAGAAAGAAAAATCCTTGAAAGTTTCTGCAGTATGTAAGAGGTGACATGATGAATCCGACTTTATCAAAGCTGCCTTCTCCTGCATTCGCAGGGGTGGTAAGAGAAAAAAATGTGCCCGGCGCGGTCGCAGAGATCAAAAACTGCCTGTATGCCGGGGCGACGATGATCGATCTGCACATGTCCTGTCTGGAAAATACAGACGTTGATTCCTTAAAGTCGATCATCCGCTCTTCCAGGCTGCCGGTGCTGGCGCTGAATTATAATCTGACCTATGACTGGAAAGACGCGGGGCTTAGTGAGGAAGAACGCGAAGAAAGCTTCCTGCGCGCCGTTTCCGCAGGCGCCGCCGGCATCGACATGCAGGGCTACACGTTCCATCTTCCTTCCAAACAGGGCTTCTGCGGGGAAGATAGATATAGCTTTACCAGAGGAAATCCAAAAGAAATCGTCACGGATGAAGCTATCATTTCCAGACAATGCGAGCTGATCGAGCGGGTCCATTCCATGGGCGCGGAAGTCCTGCTTTCCTGCCATCCTGATATTCCCATGGACCGCACGCAGGTGGTGGAGCTTGCGCTGTTTCTGGAAAAGCGGAAACCCGATATCATCAAGATCGTGACGATCGCCGCAAACGAAGATGAAATGATCGAAAGCCTTCATGCGATGACCGCTCTCAGGCGGGAAGTGAAAACCCCGGTCAGTTATCATGCGAGCGGGCCGGCAGGGGGCTTATCCCGTGTCATCAATCCGGTCCTCGGCGGGCATATAGTCTTTTGTGTCGAACATTATAAAGAAAGCAGCACAATGGCCCAGGTCGATCTGCGCACGGCAAAGACGGTTGTGGAAAACTTGAAAAAAATCATATGAGGGGGATGCGGGAATGAAACGATTTGAAGGCCGTACAGCCATGGTCACGGGGGCCGGGAAAAACATAGGGAAGGAGATCGCACTCGCTTTTGCACGGGAGGGCGCGAATCTCATCGTGTGCGATCATAATAAGGAAAATGCGGAAGAGACTGTGCGGGAGATCAAAGCGTTCGGCGTTTCTGCCATGCCCGCTGTCTGCGATGTGCGGGAGAGGGACAAGATATTCGCCTGTGCAGAAGATGCCGTCAAACGGTTTGGCAGGATTGATATTCTGGTAAATAATGCGGGCGGAAGCGCCGGATTGCTGAATAAGCTGACTAGATTCGTGGATGCGCAGCAGGAGACCCTTGATTTTGTCATCGATACCAATTTAAAGGGAGCGATGCATTGCACGCAGGCGGTATTGCATTCTATGATCAAAGAACGTTATGGCAGGATCATCAACATTTCCTCCATTGCCGCGCTCTGCGGCCTATACGACCGGGTAGATTACGCAGCGGCAAAAGCCGGCCTGATCGGGATGACAAGAGCGCTCGCTATGGAGGTGGGAGAATTCGATATCTGTGTAAACTGTGTTTCGCCCGGAGCGATAGAACGTGACGGACAGAAACAGGAACACATGACCTTCTTGGGAGAAAACGGCAGGAGCGGCACACCTAAGGATGTTGCCAAAACCGTGCTTTTTCTCGCATCCCAGGATTTCATCACCGGGCAGAATTTCGTCGTGGACGGCGGAAGGACGCTGGGACCAGGGCACAGATGAGGCATTTTTGCTGGCGCTGAATTTGGATAAAGAAAAGGAGAATTGGAATGGCTATAACGGAAAGGCTCCCCAAAGTCCTTCTGATCGGGGACAGCATCAAAATAGGCTATTCCCCCTTCGTAAAGGAGGAACTGAAAGATACCGCGCAGACTGTTTATCTGCAGGAAAACGGAAGATTTTCAGCCTTTGTATTAAGAATGCTGTATGACTGCTATCATTCGCCGGATATCGGCACGGATGTGGACCTGATCTACTGGAACTGTGGCCTGTGGGATGTCCTGAGGATCATGGGAGACGGTCCGCAGACCACGATCGGGGATTATCAGACCTATCTGAAAAGGATCATAAAAAGGATGAGAAAAATGTATCCGGATGCCAAAATGATCTTCGCGCTGACGACTCCGGTTTTGGAAGGAGAGTCTCCGAATAAGGAATTCATCAGATATAACAAAGACATCCGCGACTATAACAGGGCAGCGCAGGAGATCATGAGCCAGGCAGGGATACAGACGGACGATCTCTATCAGATCACCGTCGGGCTCCCGAGAGAGTATCATTCGGACTGGACGCATTACACACAAGAAGGATATCAATATATCGCGCGCCATGTGGCGGAGACGATCAAAGCGGAATTAGGAAAGGAAAAAGAAGAATGAAAGCAATACTGGTAGACGCGGAGAAAAACCTGGTCTGGAGCGACGTTGAAACACCTGCCATCAGACCGGATGAAGTGCTGGTAAAAATACACGCCGCCGCGTTAAACCGGGCGGACCTGCTCCAGAGGGAAGGAAAATATCCGCCCCCGGCAGGATGCCCGGAATGGATGGGGCTGGAAATCGCCGGAAGAATCGTTGCGGCCGGGGAAGCGGTGCCCCGCTGGAAGGTCGGTGACTGCGTCTGTGCCCTCCTGGGCGGCGGAGGATACGCGGAATACGCGGCGGTGAAGTACGACATGCTCATGCCAATCCCTAAGGGCCTGACCATGGAAGAAGCTTCCGCCCTCCCGGAAGCGTATGCCACCTCCTATCTGAATCTGTTTCTCGAAGGACATCTGGAAAAGGGGCAGACGGCATTCATTCCCGCCGGCGCGTCAGGGCTCGCATCGGTGGCGATCCCCATGGCGAAAGCGTTCGGCGCGAGGGTCATCACTTCTGTCCTGTCGGATGAGATTGCGGAGAAGATCAAGGATCTCGGAGCTGATGTGATCATCAATTCCGGCAAAGAGTGTGTGGAAAAGGTGCTGGAAAACGAAGAAAAAAACGGGACGCCCGTGAACGTGTCCATGGACTGCCTGTCCGGTGAAACCCTGGGAAAAAGTCTTCCTTTCATGGCACGCGGCGGCTATTGGATCGTCATCTCCACTCTGGCCGGCGTTGAGACGAAGGTCCTGCTGAGGCCGCTTCTGACCAAAGGGCTGCATCTGGTCGGGAGCATGCTGAGGAACCGGACCCCGGAATTTAAAGCGTACCTCCTCTCCGAACTCGTGAAAAACGTATGGCCCAAGATCGAAGAAGGAAAGATCCGTCCCACGATCTATAAGGTTTTCCCGATCCAGAAGGCGCAGGATGCCCATGGGGTTCTGGAAAGAAGCGAGAATGTGGGAAAGGTCGTCCTGAAGGTATGCGGGGATGAGTAAGAAAAAGGCGCTGCTTTCCGCACTATTTGTCATGCTTCTGTGGGGGAGCCTGTTTCCGGTGGTAAAAGTGGGATATGCCGCTTATCACATCCGGACGACTGGAGATATCCTGCTTTTCGCGGGCATCCGTTTTACGGTCTGCGGTGCGGTCATATGTCTTTACAGCCTGTGGAAAGACAGAGCCTCTTATGCGGCTGTCAAAACCTCCCTCTGGCCGGTCCTTCTGTCCGGCTTCATCGCGGTCACCCTGCACTATGGCTTTACCTATCTGGGGCTGAATGATACGGACAGTTCCAAAACTGCCATCCTGAAGCAGGTCGGGGTATTGTTTTACGTCTGCTTTTCCTTCCTTTTCTTTAAGGACGATAAACCGACGCTGAAAAAATTTGCGGCTGCAGTCCTTGGATTTGCCGGCATTATCACCATTAATGCTGGCAGCGGCGGGATCGTTTTTCACATAGGCGACCTGTGTATCATCGCCGCGTCCTTCTGCACCGTTTTTTCCAATGTCATCAGCAAGAAGGCGCTGGCGACGGTGAAACCGGTGACGATGACGGGCGTTTCCCAGCTTTTCGGAGGATTCCTTTTGCTTGCTGTCGGCATCATGATGGGCGGGAGCATGGGGCTTACCTGGCAGAAAGCGCATATTCTGCTCTATATCTGCGCTGCCTCCATCATCAGCTACTGCCTGTGGTTCATCATCGTAAAGCAGGGGGAGCTTTCCAGGCTTTTTATCATCAAATTCGCGGAGCCCATGTTCGCCTGCATCTTTGGGGCGCTGCTGCTGGGGGAAGATATTTTCAAAATGCAATATCTGCTGGCGTTTCTCCTGATCGCGGGAGGAATTTATATCGCAAATGACAAAGTTTAGATATCCGCCTTTTCCCAGAACACTTCCTTCCGGCTGTTATGAAAGGGAAGAACCGCGGAAAATGCATTCTGACGCATCATTTCCTCCAGATCCGTCCTGCTCTGATGATGAGGATAGGCCATGATACAGGCTTTCCCTTCCCGGTACAGCTGTTCCGTAAGGCAGCCTTTTTTGAGCCGTCCGGTGAGCAGGACGAGCGCGCCGCGGTCCGCTTCCCGGCGGACGGTCCGAATGTTTTCCGGCTGTTCCAGATGGGTATCCGCCAGAAGCAGGATGTCCCAGGTGTCCTGCTCAAAAGCTTTTTCCGGCTCTGTATCCAGAAAACGGCGGATTTTCTTTGCGGCTTCCGGCTTCAGCCAGGACTCCCAGACCAGATTATCTTCTGTGGAACGGCGCATGCCGGCGGAGAGGGCGATCCGTGCATCCGGAAGGCTGTCCGGAAGCATGCAGATCATTTCCATGCCCCGCCCATATTTGGGGAGCGGCAGGATCACCCGGCGGCCTTGCCGGACCGTCTCCCGAATGCGGTCAGCCATCCGGCTGCGCAGCTCGTCCGCATTGCCCTGTTCACCGTCGTGGGCGCAGTCCAGGATGGCAAGGTCCGCCTTTTCTCCCTCGATCGGGTCAACCGCATAGGCAAGCGTCCGTTTCTGATAGTCTCCGGAATAGAACAGGCTTCCGGACGGAAAGAAGAGATGAAACCATACGCTGCCCGCGCAGTGGCCTGTTTTTCCGTAGGAAAAGGACAGCCCGTCCTCCAGAAAAACAGGCTGCGAGGGCGCTTTGGACGGACAGTCCAGAAGGAGAGTGTCCTTCCAGTCTATTCTGGAAAAGCGCAGCGTAGGTTCCGTGGTGATCAGCCTGCCGTGAAAGCCCAGATCCCGGAAATGGGAAAAAGCGCCGCTGTGATCCTTATGGCAGTGGCTTAAAAACAGGTATTCCGTTTTTTTCAGGATCTCCGGATCCACCTGGGGAAAGGGGTTCGGATCCGTATCCATGATGCCGCAGTCCAGCATGCAGAACCGTTCTCCCTCAAGCGGGAGAAGAAAGCAGCTTCTGCCGTGCTCCCCATATCCGCCTCTGATCTCAAGCTGATTCATAGACATACAGCTTCTCCTTTTCCACATGTACATAGCCGCGGGTCTGTTCCGGAATTG
>DWYY01000114.1 GCA_019118445.1 Candidatus Eisenbergiella merdipullorum
ATAAGGACGGTTCAGGTATTCCTCCAGCATATAGCTGACGGTCCTAAACTGATTGGTATTGACAAAACGTGCCTGGACATAGGTAAGGACCAGGATAAACAGGTTTTTCACCACGATGATGCCGATGATCAGCCCCAGCAGGATCAGGATGAACTGGTTGAAATTTTCTTCCGTGAGCACGAAGCCGAACCAGCCAAGCACCCGGCGCACCGTTTCATTTTCCAGCATTCCCTCTCTGTCGATGACCGCCTGCACCAGGGGAAGGATGGCGGAAATCCCGATGGTCTCCAGCAGGCCGCCGATCAGGATCATGACGCCCAGGCCCATCACCGCCCTTTTCTGGGAGCTGCTCAGGATATGGTCTAATTTTCTGATATTTTCTATCATGGCTATTCCTCTTCCAGGATCTTAAAATCCTTATTCTCTATCCGTTCCAGAATGGTCGCCTCGGCTTCCTGCGTTTTTTCGGTCCACAGCTCGTAAGACTTGTCCCAGTCCTCATACCCCTCCTGCCCCCGCCTGTCCGGCAGGGAATAGTGCTCCTTCAGATATTTCCCCAGAAATTCCGTACACTTTTCCGCTCCTAAGGCATTGGCATGGCCGCCGTAATCGTAGAAATCCGTTTCAAAATCTATGCCAATCTCCTCATAATGATCGTTCAGATTTAGGAAATTATATCCGTATGGTTCGATCAGGTCCGCGATATAATTGTACTGGGCCTGCCTTTCTTCTGTCATGGTATAAGGGGAGACGATAAAAAGCGCTTCCTTTCCGTTTTCCTTCAGCCAGTCAAGGAGCTCCAGGAGCACTTCCTCCTCATCCTCCGGAATGGCCTGCCGCCTGGTCACATAGGAGTAGTCCGCGATCTCGCTAGGGCCCACCTCGTCGTCGATCACATGGCCTTTTAAGGGATCCTTTTTTTCGTACCGGAAAGTGGCAAGCTGACTGGGGAGCACCAGGGTTTTCCAGTTGGAGTGATATTTGAAAATGTCAAAATAAAAAGTATAACGCTTCTCAGGGCTGTTCTCATCCACCATGTCGTTGATGGTAAGGATCCGGTTCAGGGAATATTTCATATTGTCCGTGACGCCTCTGGTATAGGCCATATTTTTCGTCAGATCCTCATCCGCCGCCAGATACATGCGCATTTCAAAAATATAGAGCTGCGGATCCTGTGTCTTTTCCGCCTCCCTGATCAGGTGCATGGCCGCTTTGGGTCTTTGCAGGTTGGTGGACAGAGGATAGGCGGTGATGCCGTAATCTCCCCACAGCTTGGGCGCCGCATAATAGGGGAACACCGGACTGGACCCGATCATGATCACGTCGATGCTGTTCTCCGGTTCCGCATAGAAGCCCACAAAACGGTCCTTCACCGAGCCGTTGGTCCTCAGGCAGTAGGTCAGATGGATCAAAATAAAGAAAAATCCGATGATGAAAATGACTGCCTGAAACAACTGTCTTTTTGTCATTCCTGTTACTTCTCTCCTTTATATCTGCAGTACCACTGCTGGAAGGTGAAGAAGGACCAGATCACCTTGGAAAAATTGGCCCCTGTCGCCGGCCCCGCATCCCCGGTTTCCAGGTAATGCTTCACCAGCCCCGCCGCATAATCCGCATCAAAAATCCCCTGCCGCTTCAAAAAGCTGTGGTCCGCAAGGTCAAGAAGCTGCTCCTTTAAAGGCCCTCGCAGCCATTTGTCCAGAGGCACGCCGAATCCCACCTTGGGCCGGTCCAGAAGCGCCTTGGGAATATACTCATAGGCGATATCCTTTAGGATCCTTTTCTTCACGCCCTTTTCATACTTAAAACTGTGGGGCAGGCGGAAAGAATACTCCATCACATCCCGGTCCAGGATGGGACATCTGGCCTCCAGAGAGTATTTCATGGACGCCCGGTCCACCTTGCAGAGAATGTCTCCCGGCAGATAGGTGTCCATATCCAGAAGCATCCGGCGGATCTGCCAGTTATTCACGCCGTAGGCGCTTTCCATCGGATACTTGCAGTTTAAAGTCTCTCCCGGCACCATCCGGTGCGCCGTTTCAATATAGCTAGGTGAACAGAACTGGGTCTTGGTCTCCTTCTCCCGGTTCTGCGCCACCACCTGCACACGGAAAGGAAGCTTTTTCATCAGCCCGGCATGCTTCAGGCCGGGCAGGGAACAGACAGCGTTCACCAGACCGCCCGCCCCATCCAGCATCTGCGCCTGGGCCACATTTTCATAAATGTTATAGCCACAGTAAAACTCATCTCCGCCATCTCCGGACAGCGCCACCGTCACCTGCCCTCTCGCAAGCTGGGATACCAGCATGGTAGCAATCTGGGAGCTGTCCGCAAAGGGTTCGTCATAATACTGGGGGATGCTTTCCACCAGCCGGAACATTTCCTGCTCATCGATGATCATCTCCGTGTGATCCGTTCCCAGGTATTCCGCCACTGCCTTCGCGTATTTCGCTTCGTTAAACCGCTCTTCCGAAAAACCAATGGAAAAGGTTTTCACTGGCTTTCCTGCGCATTCCTGCGCGATGGCGGTCACCAGCGAGGAATCATAGCCGCCGCTTAAAAAGCTGCCCAGCGGAACGTCCGCGATCATGCGGGCAGAAACAGATTTTTTCAGAAGCTCCTTCAGTTCCGCCTTTGCCTGTCCGTAATCCGTCACCAGATCCGATATGCAGTCCCTGTACACCTTTTTGATGTCCCAGTATTTCCATTTTCTTACCCTGCGGCCGTTTCCCCGCTCCTGCCTCGTAGCGCTTTCCGGATACTCCGGCGCATCCGCCGCATAAGCCGCATCCGGATCCAGCGCGAACCGGAGGATCCCACCCGGCTCCACCTTATATACATTTTCAAAAATGGTATCCGGCGCATTGATATACTGCTGATAGAGGAAGCGCGGAAGCACCTCTCTGCGGATCCTTCCCACAAAGCCGGGACAGGCCATGATGGGTTTCAGTTCGGAGCCAAACACCAGATTTTCCCCGTCCATCCAGTAATAAAGAGGCTTTTTGCCTATCCGGTCCCGGATCAGATACACCGCCTGTTTTCTCCGGTCATAGAGGGCAATGGCATACATTCCATTGAACCGCTCCACGCAGGAAATCCCCCATTTCAGATAGGCCGCCAGGATCACCTCGGTGTCACAGCTGGAACGAAAAGGATAATCGGAAAGCTCTTTTTTCAATTCCTGAAAATTATAGATTTCCCCGTTATAAACGATGCTGATGCTTCCGTCCGGCGCGCCGCAGTAGCCCTGGGAATGCATGGGCTGATGGCCGAGTTCGGAAAGATCCAGGATGGAAAGGCGGCGCTGGGCAAGACCCACCTGATAGCCTAAGGACGCCGGGAATATTTCTTCTCCCGAATCGTCCGGCCCTCTGTGGATCATGGTGTCATTCATATTTTTCAGTTGTTTCAGCGTGATCGGTTTCATGCTGATAAAACCGCATATTCCGCACATGGCTTTGCCTCCCTTCCCTGCGCAGCACGTTCCTCTGTCTCAGAGAAGATCTCTCACAGTTGCGAAATGCTTGCACTCGTTATCTATGGTATCCAGAAGCTCTTTATTTCTCTCCGCGATCAGCGTCCGGAAATTTTCCAGATTGTCATAGCCCTGCTTTGTCCAGGAATAAGGATGCGTCAGAATCTGCACCTTATCATTACCAAGCAGAGTTTCCCGGTCAGGCCTTCCGTAGTTCCAGCGGTGCTGGGCGTCGGAAATGTATTTCACCGCCAGCTTTGTCTCCGGCGTCACCTTTTCCGCGAAGGTAAAATACTCATCCTGATAAGCGTTGATGATGCCGGGCAGCTTGATGTCCTCCCTCAGCACATCCGCCGATGGACGGTGGATGGAAAATTCCATGATCTCAAAACCGAGCATCTCGCTGAGCACATGAATTTCCTGCAGGATCTTTTTCCGGATCAGTTCCATATCGGTCAGACCGTTCAGGGCGAAATGCAGACCGATCTCATGGCCCCTCTCATGCATGTACTGGATCATGTCCATGTTCCGCTTGGACAGGATATTGTAGGCATTATTGGTCCACTGAAAAAAATAGGTGGACGTGAAATCCATGGAAAGCTCCAGCTTGGAAAGAGCAAAGGCGCGGTCTACGGAAAATTCCACATCATGGCGCATGATGATGAATCTGTCCTTCCCCCTCGCCTGCTTGAAATTGGCCATCCGGCCGCTCTCCTTGATGATCTTTATGATTTCTTTGTATTCTTGATAGGAAAACATGTCTGTATTTATCCAACCCTTTCCGTCTTTACGGTTTTTAACGCTTCCCGGGTGCGGTCACCGTCTCGATGTAGTCCCTCCACTGCTCAAACACGGCCTGTCCGTTGGCGATCTTGGCGATCTTTCTGGCGTTTTCCCCCATCCGCTCGGCTTCTTCGGGGTTTTCGAGCAGATAACAGATCCCATCCGCCATCGCGTCCTCATCCTTAATGGGAACCAGAAGTCCGTTGTAACCGTCCTGCATCACCGTCCGGGGACCTCCGCAGGGACAGTCCGTTGCCACGATGGGAAGCCCCAGGGCCATGGCCTCCAGAAGAGCGTTTGGAAGGCCCTCCCAGTCGGAAGAAAAGGCGTAAACAGCCGCGTCGTTCAGGACCTTTTCCAGCTCATCACTAGCTCCCATCAGCGTCACGAAGCTGCCCGCGTTCTTTTCCGCGATCAGCGCTTCCAGAAGCTCCTTCGTCCCGTCAAAGGAATCTCCCCCATAAATCTTCAGGTCGTAATCAGGATGTTTTGCATGCACCTTCACAAAGGCGCGGATGAGCATGAGCTGATTTTTGAAATCCACCAGCCTTCCTGACTGCACCACTGTTTTCGTGCGCTGCTTCGGGCGCGGCACACCGATATATTTGTCATTGATGGGATTTAAGATGATCCTGGACTTTTGCTGCGTCTTCTCCGGGAAAAACTCCTTCTGCCCCTCTGTCTGGAACACACAGCCCGCGGCACGGGGAAACAGAAGCGGAATCTGGATTTTATCCGACAGGGAATCATAATGCCCCACCGGATCGGTGCGGATGGAAATGATGACCGGCGTCTTCATTCCCACCGTCGCCATCAGCGCCCGATAGTTCGCTTTCCGCGCGAAAGCGATCAGCACGTCCGGCTGGTACTCTTTCACGAACTTCCTCAGATGCGTCAGGCGCCTTACGATCTGCACCGGACGGCTCTGCCTTTCATCATCCTCCGTCAGGCCCACATGAACCCGCCGGATGCCCTCATCTATCTGAAATTCATTTTCTCCAAACCATTCCGTGGCTATGAGCACCTCATACCCTTCGGCATAAAACTGATGGGCCAGGTTCGTCACCACCCGTTCCGCCCCGCCCTGCTCCAGGCAGTTCAAATGAAACGCGATCCTGCGCATGCCTTCCTCCGATACTCCCGCTGTTCGACCGTACCCGCGCCGCTGTCTGCGGCATTTTGAATGCTTATGATCAATTCAGTTTAACACAATCCCCCTGTAAAGACAAGATTTTTCCAATGCTACGAGCCGGGCAGCCGTG
>DWYY01000115.1 GCA_019118445.1 Candidatus Eisenbergiella merdipullorum
TAGAAAGAGTAGCACGTCAACCCTACTGCATTATGACTGGAATCCTACAATTTTGTAGGATTCAGAAAATTGATGGTAAAGGTTGTCCCTACACCTAACGTACTATTCACCTCAATCGTTCCATTATGATCCTCTATAATCGCTTTCGCCAATGGCAATCCCAGACCAATTCCCTGCGTTTCTTTTGAAAAACGGCTGCGGTAAAACCGCTTGAAAATATGGGGCAGATCCTCCGGGTGGATACCGCTGCCATTATCGCTTACGATAATCTGCACCATAGAAGCAAAAGCACGCCATGTAAGACGGATGGTGGCTCCCGCCTTTGTATGATCGAAAGCATTTTTCACGATATTGCTGATTGCCTCGATCAGCCAAGTCTGGTCGCAGACGAGGGTAACTTCTTCATTCCCGGAGAGAATGAGCGTTTTTTCCTGCTGTTGTGCCTGATAGGCAAAATGCCTTTCGATATATCCCATCATATCTGCAACATTTTGGGGCTGCTTTTCCAGTGTAATGGTTCCCGCGTCCAATTTTGTGATTTTCAAAAGGTTTTGGACAAGGTTTTCAATCCGATCTAATTCCTGCTCGGAGAGAGAGGTGAACTCTTTCAGTTCTGGGCTATCGTTGACTTCCTGCTGCATCAAGCCATTGTAAATATTGAGTGCAGCCAGCGGCGTTTTCAACTGATGGGAAATATCAGAGATGGTATCCTTCATAAAGGTTTTGGCGCGTCCTTCATTCTCGGCATGAGCATTCAAAATTGTTACCAGGGAATTGACCTCATGGAACAGCTTGTACAGATCACCCTCATCATCGCATTCGATACGGGCATTTCGGTTCCCAGCAATATATTCCCGAATTTGTGCTATGGCATCATTCATGGTTTTGCTTTGGTCCCGAAAATACCAATACAGAACAGCAAAAATAATAAGCGTCATCAACACGGCGGCGATTGCCACATAAAGGGCCGCGTTTTTCAGTCCCAGGCAAATAATGAGAACAGAAGCTGCGGTGAACGCTACCACCGACAGCAACACATACAGAAAGAGCCGCTTAATTTTTCGATTGACCAGTATTTTCATGGCTCACCTCACCCCGCCGTACTCCACTTATACCCCATACGCCGGACAGTCACAATCTTTTGAGGATCGGCAGGGTTATCTTCTACTTTTGTGCGGAGACGCCGGATATACACAGTCAGAGTATTGTTATCGATGTATTTCTCGTCACAATCCCAGAGTTTACTTAAAATTTGTTCTGGAGAAAGAACGATGTTCGGGTTTTCCATAAATAGGCACAGCAGTTTATATTCACTGGCCGTCAAGTCAAGAGGAACCCCATTTTTGGTAACTTCCTGTTTGAGAAGCTGAACCCGTATGCCATTGGATTGCAGTTCTGGCTCGGCCTGCTCCTGGTTAAAGTTTTCGCTGCGGCGCAGCAGGGCATTGATTCTGGAAAGGAACACAGCCAGCTTGAATGGTTTTGTCATATAATCATCGCCGCCAATATCAAGCCCCATAATAATATCCGTTTCCTCATCGGCAGCCGTTAAAAACATGATCGGTACTTTGGAGGATGCCCGGATTTTTCGGCACAGGTCGAAGCCCGAACCGTCCGGCAATGTCACATCCAAAATCACCAAATCGTAGCTGCCATTCGCCCACAGTTGCTCGGCCTCCAAACTGGTGCGGACAACCGTCAGTTCATAGCCTTGCTTCTTGATCGCGAAGGACAGGCCATTGATTAAACTTAAATCATCTTCAACAAAGAAAATATGCTTCACTTGGTTTCACCTTCCTTACTGCGTGTGCTTTTGAATCTTTTGTCGGCAGGCTTTTGAGAATTTTTGGGTATCAGCCAAACGGTTCCCATTTTTACTGCGCCGGGAATCCGTCCAGAGGAACAATAATAGTTTATCCACCGTGGGGTTACTCCCCATATTTCGCTTGCTTCCTTCAGTGTCATATAGTCCATAGCTGCACCTCCAAATCCATTATAATTCGTTTTCTCGAATAGTACAAGCCGCATAGATGCTTTTATTTGACTACTATGAGCAGCCAGCAAAGAGCTGCTCGTAAATCATTTTGAATTTCTCTCCAACTTCACTTAGACTGTACTCCACCTTGGGCGGAACTTGCTGATACTCCCGCCGGATAATCAGTCCCTCATCCTCAAGCGTCTTTAATTGCCGGGATAGCGTTGTGTTACTGACGAGGACAGCCAGCCCCATGTCCGTCCCTTAGGTGCTGTATGTGAGTTTGAGGACAAGCTGTATATTGTCACGAACAACCAGAAAAAAGTCTGCCAGCAGATGAAGAAAAACGGCAAGGTGGATATCTGCGGGATGCACAAGGGTACCTGGATCCGCGTAGAGGGCGAAGTCAAGGAAGACACCCGCCGCGAAGCCCGCGTCGCCATGATGGACGCCAACACCGCTGCCCTCAGCAGTATGTACACGGTGGATGACAACCTGACGACCGTGTTCTACTTTGAGCATGGCACGGCTACCATCTATTCCTTTACCGCCGATCCGGAAGTCATCGAGCTGTAAGGAAAGCTTCAAACAGGGCAGCGGCCTTGCTGTCGCCCCTTGATTGCCTGCCAGCAAAGCCAGCCGAGCCAGTCAACGACGGCGCGAAGCGGCGTTTATTTTATCGTTGACTGGATCGGCTGGCTTTACTATCCAAACTATCGCAGTAGTGGCATACTGCCCGTTAATTTATTTACTTTCTTTTTTGACCCGCAAATTGCGATTCCAAAGTAGTTCAAATCAATTTCAGATACTTCTTTCATCTTTTCTATAAATTCTTCATAGGTCTTACAGCCTTGTGCCAAATCAGAAAAATCAACTACCGTCAAATCGGAAAAATCTGGTTCATAAAGTCTTTCACGGATTGTCTTTATGCTTTCAGCATTACCTTTCAAAATAGGAACAGGAAATTCAATAAGGCCTAGATGTTCATTTCCTGTTTTGTCAGTAACATCTGCTCCAACTACTTCCGGCATTTTCTTTCCTAATGTAATTCCCATAATTGCTGCCGTATTTGCTATAATTCCCAATGGCAAACGTTCATCAATTACCATAACGCATTTTTCATTCTGTAAATCCATTACTCTCAACCTCTTTTCTTATATGCTTTTTTCGGAAACAAGCAGCCCTGCCAATGTCAAAATAGTTCCAATCCCTGTTATCCATGTAAAGGGTTCGTGAATAATCAGAACCGAAGCTGCTAAAATATCTTCAAAATTCGGAATTGTGTGGGCTGCTGTCTATCAAATTCTTGTGTGTGACTTTATGGCACATGAGCACATTTCATCAAGGTTTATCCTCATATTATCTATCTCCTTTATTTAATCTTGTACAAGACGGCTGACTTTCCAGATAGAAAACCAGGTCATCAAACACCTTTTTGTGCTGGGCTTTCGGCTTAATATTCCAGCTCGGTCATAGATGACGAGTATCTTACGGGAGCCCTTTTGGCTGCCCTGTCTTTCTACTTCTTCCCATATCATGAGCCTGCTGATACGGCCCGCATTGATTTCGTACTCTGACGGTTCATCATAAACCGCAGCCTCAAAATAACAGCCTCCGATGATACCTTTCAGCCATGGATAGTCACATCTTCTACATGATATCCGCATCTTTTATCTTAAATACCGGTCAGAACCATGCTTCAGCCATAACAAAATCAGCCTTTGTATTACAGAAAAACCCGGATCTATCACTGCACTCTCTCATGATTGAAGACAGATCCTCTGCACTTTTGATCTGGAGCTGCTTAGAGGAATACTCCCAGGGCGCCGCCTGGGCGAGCATGACGATATTTCCTTCTTCATCGTCACGCTGCACGTCAAGTGCAATCCCGGAAATTTCTTTCACAATGTCCACATACAACGCAGCCAGCCCACAGCATTCCGTGTCGTCCACTCGTAGTGTTTAAGGAGTTCATTAAATTCAAATTCGGCGTCATCTCCTGCCATTTCCACGCCTGCATCATCCATTTCCCGGATCTTGTCCAGGAAACCGGGAGCTTTTTCCTGAAGCTTCTGTTTGATCCACGGCGTCTGGTCAATGAATGCAAGAAACTGCTTAGGGGCGATCCCGATCAATCTCCCGGCAAAAGCAAATCCAAACCCGTGTACCTGCATTACATCTGACATAATCTTTCCTCCTTATTGAAAACCATCAATCGTTACAGGGAAAATATGCTATTTCAGTCAGCGCAAAAAAAGAGAGCCCAGCGCTCTCTTTCTTCTGATTGAAAATATCCTCATTTCCAAATGTGTTTGATATATCGTTTACTTTTATCTTTAGAAAATTTTTGTACCCCACGAAAATTTCCAGTACCCCATTTTGTACCCCATTTTGCCATAAAGATATAAGAAGATATAAAGAGATACGTGAAGTTTCGCAGTTCGGCATTATGGCCAGGAAACCCCGAAAATGCCGCATTTACGCTATATTTCCCGGATATCATACGGGGTGGTTTGATAGACGTAATAATTGAGCCAGTTTGTATACAGGTTGTTGCAATGAGACCGCCAGGAAAGGACGGGGCGCTTTGTGCAGTCATCGTCCGGATAATAATTGACCGGAAGATCGATGGGAAGTCCCTTTTCCTTATCCCGGATGTATTCGTTATGTAAGGTATAGCGGTCATATTCCGGATGACCCATGACGAATACCTGTCTCCCGCCCTCCGTCATGCACAGCAGCACACCGGCTTCCTTCGATTCCGCCATGACGATAAGGTCGGAACAGCCGTGGATGGCTTCTGCGGGAACCGCTGTATGACGGCTGTGGGGGATATAAAAGTAGTCGTCAAATCCTCTCACCAGCGGGATCTTGCGGTTCAGCACCCGATGCCGGTATACGCCGAACAGTTTTTTAGGCAGGAGCACTTTGTTGAGGCCGAAATGATAGTATAACCCCGCCTGGGCGCCCCAGCAGATATGGAAGGTGCTGGTCACATGGGTTTTGGACCACTCCATGATCTCGCACAGCTCGCTCCAGTAGTCTACCTCCTCGAAGGGGATCTGCTCCACCGGAGCGCCCGTGATGATCAGGCCGTCGTATTTGTTGTCCTTGAGCTCGTTAAAAGTATCATAAAACTTGTTCAGGTGGGTGATGGAGGTGTTCATGGAAACATGGCTGTTCATCTTCATGAATGTCACATCCACCTGCAGGGGCGTGTTGGACAGGGAGCGCAGCAGGTGCAGTTCCGTATCCTGTTTAATGGGCATCAAGTTCAGGATGCAGATCTGCAGGGGACGCATATCCTGATGCAGTGCCCGGTACTCGTCCATAACAAAAATATTTTCATTATCCAGGATATCCCTTGCGGGGAGATCACTTTGTATTTTGATCGGCATGATTTCTTTCCTCCGTTAGAAACGTTTTACGCCGGGTTTTCGGCGTTAAGATACCGCTCCATAAATTCTTCTTCCGTAAGGACAGGGACATTCAATTCCTTTGCCTTTCTGTTTTTTGCGGAATTGGACGTGCTGTCGTTGTTGATCAGGCAGGTGGTCTTCCCGGTCACGCTTCCCGTGACCTTTCCGCCCTTCTGCTCGATGGCCTCCTTCAGGGCACTCCTTCCATCGAAGTGGTTCAGGCTTCCCGTCACCACAAAGACCAATCCTTTCAGCGTCTGGGACGCTTCATCCATCTCCGTGTGTTCTATGGTGAGCTCCGAAAGCAGAAGCTTCATGTCTTCCCGGTTTCTCGCCGACTGCCAGTAATCATGGAAGGTTCCGGCGATCACGCCGCCCACGCCGTCGATCAGGCTCAGTTCTTCCACATCCGCGTTCATCATCCGCTCCAGGTCATCGTTATATTCCCGGCAGATCATCTTCGCGTTGGCAAGCCCGATGTTCTGGATGCCAAGGCCGTAGATCACCCGGGGCAGCGTAGTCACCCGGGCTCTCTCGATGCTTTCAGAGAGATTCTGCCAGGACTTTTCTCCGAAGCCTTCCATAGCAACGATCTCATCCCTGTAACGGTCCAGATGGAACAGGTCCGCGAAGCGGTGCAGGAAGCCCCTTCCCAGGAACTTCTCCAGGGTGGCTTCGGAAAGGCCGTCAATGTTCAACGCGTCGCGGCTGACAAACAGAGCGAAGGACTTCACCTTTTTGGCGTCGCAGTCCGGGTTGGTGCAGTAAAGTGACTGGACGTCGTTCACCTGCCGGATCTCTGCCCTGCCGCCGCAGACCGGGCAGGTATCCGGAATGGGAAGCGTTCCGCTCCGGGTCAGGTTTTCCGCGATCTGGGGGATGATCATGTTCGCCTTATAGACGGTGATCTTATCCCCAACGCCAAGCTTGAGACTTTTCACGATGCTTATATTGTGGACGCTGGCTCGGCTCACGGTGGTCCCTTCCAGCTGTACCGGATCGAAGATGGCGACCGGATTGATCAGCCCGGTACGGCTGGCGCTCCATTCCATCTCGCGGAAGGTGGTCTCTGCTGTTTCATCCTCCCATTTGAACGCGATGGAATCCCTCGGGAACTTTGCCGTGGTCCCAAGGGAAAGTCCGTATGCGATATCATCGTAGATGAGGACCAGCCCGTCGGATGGGATAGGGAACGTTTTGATCCGGTCTTCAAAATCCGCGACGGCAGCCTCCACATTTCCCGCATCCACTTCCCGATATTCTACCACGTCAAAGCCCTGTCCGGCCAGAAATTCAAACTGCTTTTTCCTGGAATTGTGAAAATCCACCGAGATCCCTGTCTCCGTATCGGAAGAGTCTTCTGCCGCGACGGATAGCGGCGAGGACGTCTCTTTGGCGGAGACCAGCGCAAAAGCGTAAAAGCGGACGTTGCGCTGCGCCGTGATCTCGCTGGAAAGCTGGCGGACGGAGCCGGAGCAGAGGTTCCTGGGATTCTTGTACCGGGCGTCCACATCCTCTATTTTTTCATTTATCTTTTCAAAATCTTTATAACTGATGACCGCCTCTCCGCGCAAGATCAGCTCGCCTTTAAAGGGAATGACCAGCGGAATGTTCACGAATACCTTCGCGTTCGGCGTGATCACCTCACCAATCTCCCCGTTTCCGCGGGTGACCGCCTTGAAAAGTGTCCCGTCCCGGTAGGTGAGCACCACGGTCAGCCCGTCCAGCTTCCAGGACAGAAGGCCCTTCTGATTTCCCAGCCAGTCCTTCAGCTCCTCTCTGCTCTTCGTCTTTCCCAGAGAAAGCATGGGCTGTTCGTGCCGCTCCTTTGGGAGCTCGTCCACCGCCTCATAGCCTACCGTCACCGTGGGGCTTCCTGCGAGCACCGTCCCGGTTTCCTTTTCCAGCGCTTCCAGCTCATCGTATAGCCTGTCATATTCATAATTGCTCATGATCTCGCGGTCCTCGGCATAATATGCCCTGGACGCTGCGGTCAGTTTTGCGATAAGTTCCTTCATTCTCGCTGTTTTATCCATGATCCGGCTGTCTCCTTGTTCCTCCAAATGCGATGCGGTATAGTTCTTCCCGTTCTTCCTTTTCCACCAGCCGGTAATTTCCCGGCTTCATCCTCCCCAAGGTAATGTTTGCCACACGCACCCTTTTTATACTCACGACGTTTATGCCCAGCGCGCGGCACATCCGCCTGATCTGCCGGTTCAGCCCCTGCGTCAGCACGATGCGGAAGACATATTTCCCTTCCCGTTCCACCCGGCATGGTCTGGTCTGTATATCCAGGTCCTTTAGGAAAACCCCTTCCGCCATTTTCTGCAGGAAATCATCGGTCAGCGGCCGGTTCACGCGGACCAGGTATTCCTTTTCGTGGAAATTGGACGCGCGCATCAGTGCATTGATCAGATCTCCGTCATTGGTCAGGAGTAAAAGTCCTTCTGAATCCCTGTCCAGCCGTCCCGCATAGGTGACGCGGACCGGATAGTCCACCACGTCCCGGATGGTCTTTTCCGCATACCGGTCCTTTTCCGTACAGGTCACGCCGACGGGTTTGTAAAATGCGAGGACCACCTTTTTATCCTTCCGCTTCAGGGGCCGGCCGTCCACCAGCACCTCATCGGAGGGGCTTACGCGCACGCCCGTCCCCGCGGGCCGGCCGTTCACCGTCACCCGCCCGGCTTCAATCATCCGGTCGGCCTCCCTGCGGGAGCAGATCCCGCAGTCAGCCAGAAATTTGTTCAGACGTTCCTGTTTTGTATGTTCGGTTCTGTTCTGTTCCATTTTTTTTCAAAGTGTCCTTTTTGAGATTCTTGTCTATTATACACTACAGGTTCCTTGCTTGCAAATCCCGGATGGAATTTAAACGATCATGCCGCAGGCCATTTTTTCTCCCGCATTTCCAGCGGGCTGACTGCGGAAATCATCCGGCAGGGAATGGATGATCACCGTTTTCCCCAGAAGTTCCTCAGGCCGGAAACGCTCCGTGTAGAAGGCCATCCATGCCTTTCCCCCTGAAGCCTCCAGCACAGGCATATCTCCGGCATGGGCCGGATGGGGACAGGATGCGGGATTATAATGTCCTCCCGCGTCGGCGAACGGGTCCGTGTCATTTCCGCTGCAAGAGGCTCCTTCATGAATATGGAAGCCGAAAAAGCCGGCTGCGCATTCTCCTTCCGCCTGCGGAAGGCCGCAGATGTCCGCCAGGACTACGGTCCCGTTCTGAAACGCATAGAAAGTGACAAGGCCGCGGATATCCGGATACTTTTCCGAGCCTCTCATGTCCGCACAGGCCGAAGGCTGGACCGTCAGGAATTTCAGCATGCTGTCTGTCAGAAACTGTATCATTTTTTCTCCAATTCTTTCTTTTTTTCTATCATATGCAGGCTGGCAGGAAAAAGGGAAATGGACAAAGCAGCCGGAGAAGGAGTCCCGCCTTATTGATCTTTCATTTTTCATAATTCGTAAACATGTCTGAATCAAATTTTTAATACGGCCCCTCTATCATACAGTCATCAAATGAAGAACGCAAAATGAAGGAGGTCATTCTCAATGAAAAAGAAAAATTTTGTATCACTGATCCTGGGAACCATAGGCGGCATTCTGTTCGCTATCGGGATGTGCATGTGCCTGCTTCCGCAGTGGAACGCATTTTCACAGGGCATTGTCATCGGCACTGTGGGCGCAGCTGTCCTTTTTGTCATGCTGGCCGTCCGCCGCAGGATGGAAGGAAAACCGGCCGTCCGGCTGAACGGAAAAAATGTCGGGAGCGTGTTGCTCGGTATTGTCGGCGCTCTGATCCTCGGTATCGGGATGTGCATGGTCATGGTGTGGAGCATGCTGACTCCCGGCATCCTGGTCGGCATCCTCGGTATTGCTCTGCTGCTCTGTCTGATCCCGCTGATCAGGGGGCTGCAGTGATCTGCTATCCGTAACACAAAAAATCAGCCAATTATGGAGGAAATCAAAATGGCAAAATCAGAACTTGTTCAGGCAAATGAAAAAATCGCGGAAAATGTTGTGAATGGTTACAAAAAAATTGAGAACAGAGTGGTTGGCGGCTACAAGAGCATTGAGGAAAGTGTTGTCGGAGGCTTCACAAAAATGACGGATAAATTTGTGGACCAGTTCCTGACAAAGGAAGGAGAGTCTGTGGCAGACGCGAAAAAAAGACTTACTGAGGAACAGGCGGCCAGAGAAAATGCCGGGAAGCATCTCCATCATGCCGGTGAATGATTTTTGCATGGAACAGGGGCGGCAGGATGTACCGCCTCTTGTTTAATTTTTCTGAAAACATCAGGTTTTAAACATTTCTTTAACATTTCTGTGTTATAAAGAAATAAGAAAATGTCGGTAACCCCATCTTTATGGAAATTACCGTTATGAAAAAAGGGGGATGTCAAAAAAATGTTCAAGATATTAGTCGTGGAGGACGACAGGGAGCTCAATAGGGCAGTCTGTTCCTATCTGGATCAGAACGGCTACAAAACGGTCGGATGTCTGAGCGCCGGCGAAGCTTATGACGCCATGTACGGCGGCACGATATTCGACATGATCGTATCTGATATCATGATGCCGGGTATTGACGGGTTTGAATTTGCGGAGAATGTGCGGGAACAGGATCAGGAAATCCCCATCCTGTTCATGACAGCGCGGGATGATCTTACCTCGAAGCAGCGCGGCTTTAAGGCAGGCATCGACGACTATATGGTAAAGCCCATCAACCTGGACGAGCTGCTGCTCCGGATCGGGGCGCTCCTGCGCCGGGCGAAGATCGCAAGGAGCCACAGGCTGGAAATCGGGAAGCTTCTTCTGGACGCGGATGAACGCTCCGCCTACCTGGACGGCGAAGAAATCTCCCTGACCGTCCGGGAATTTAACCTGCTCTACAAGCTGCTCTCCTACCCCAGGAAGACCTTCACCCGTTCCCAGCTGATGGATGAATTCTGGGACGGCGACACCTCTTCGGGGCTGCGAACGGTGGATGTCTATATGACCAGGCTGCGGAACAAGTTTTCGTCCTGTCATGATTTTGAGATCGTAACGGTACACGGTCTGGGATATAAGGCGGTATTGAGATGAAAAAGAAAAACCTTAAAATAAACTGGCTGTTTTCCCTGAAACGTTATGTGATCTTTTTCCTGATGATGGATTTTGTGATCACCTGCTGCATACTGCTGTTCCTGAAACTGATGTCTCAGACGGCCGGGATCGTACTGGACCGGGTCCATGTAGAGCTTGCCGCCAAGCTGACCTTTGTCAATATCGTCCTTCTGAGCCTGATCTGCACAGTCATCGACGGGATACGCCGGCGGTTCCTGGTTGACCGGCCTGTCCGGCAGATCATAGAGGCGGCGGACCAGATCATGAAAGGAAATTTTTCTGTGCGCATTCCTCCTCTCCACAGTGCGGACAGCATGGATGGATTTGACGTGATCGCGGATTATTTCAACAGGATGGCAGAAGAACTGTCCGGCATAGAAAGCCTGCGCACCGACTTTATCTCCAATGTCTCCCACGAGCTGAAAACACCCCTCTCAGTCATTCAGAATTACGGGACCATGCTCCAGCAGCCGGAGCTTCCAGAGGGAAAACGGATGGAATATGCCAAAACCGTCACAGACGCTTCCCTAAGGCTGGCCGACCTGATCACCAATATCCTGAAGCTCAATAAGCTGGAAAACCAGCAGATCTATCCTTCTGTAAAGGAATATGACCTGGGGGAACAGCTCTGCGGATGCATGCTTTCTTTTGAACATGTGTGGGAGAAAAAAGAATTGGAAATCGATACAGATCTGGAAGAAAACCTGATGATAGACGCCGATGAGGAGCTCCTTTCCCTCGTATGGAACAACCTGTTTTCCAATGCGGTCAAATTTACGGAACCCCATGGGAAGGTCACCCTATCGCTGAAGCCGGAAGGTCCCTATGCGGTCGTTTCGATAGCGGATACCGGCTGCGGCATCTCCCCGGAGGTGGGAAAGCACATCTTTGAAAAATTTTATCAGGGCGACACTTCCCATGCAGTCCAGGGAAACGGACTGGGGCTCGCGCTGGTCAAACGGGTGATCGATATTGTGGGCGGTGAGATCTCGGTCAGCAGCGAAGTGGGAAAAGGAAGCGTCTTTACGGTAAAGCTCAGGAGGAAATGTGAAACAGATTAAAAGGCTGCTTGGTGATGCCATCTTCCGCTCGGAAGTCACCCTTCACGGAGGATTACTGGGAAATCTCCTGTATGTGGTGCTGAATCTGGTTTCCGGCCTCCTGTACCGCTCCGCATGGTTTCTTTCGCTGGCTTTTTACTATCTGCTGCTTTCCCTCATGCGAGCCATGCTGGTCCAGTACGTGCATCAGAAGGAGCTGGGGCAGGATATACCAGCCGAGACACGCCGTTACCGCGCCTGCGGCGTGCTCCTTTTATTCATGAACCAGGCGCTTGTCGGCATCGTGATCTATATGGCGGCCGGGGACAGGGGCTTTTCTTATCCCGGAACGCTGATCTATGCCATGGCTACTTATACCTTTTATATTACCATAACAGCCATTATCAACGTGGTAAAGTTCCGGAAATATGGAAGTCCCGTCCTGTCTGCGGCTAAGATTGTCAGCCTGACCGCCGCACTGGTCTCCATGCTTTCCCTGGAAACCGCCATGCTTTCCCGGTTCGGGAGTGAGGATCACAGGTTCCGCCATATCATGACTGCTTCTTCGGGCGGAAGCGTATGCGTCATTGTCCTCGTAATGGCTGTGTTCATGATCATCAGACCTAAAAGGAATGAAAAAAGGAGATTATCGCCATGAACGAAAAAAAAGAATCCTTCCACTACAGCTACTCCGCAGAACAGCAGAAGGAGATCCAAAAGATCCGGGAAAAATATGTCCCCAAAGAAGAAAACAAAATGGAACAACTTCGCAGGCTGGATAAAAGTGCGACGAAGCCGGGAACGGCTGCCGCCATTACAGCAGGCGTCATGGGAGCCCTGCTCCTCGGGATCGGCATGTGCTGCACCATGGTCTGGATGGATGCCCTGTTTCTCCCCGGCATCCTCATCGGCATAGCCGGTATTGCGGCCATCATCTGCGCTCCCCTGCTTTACAGACGCATCACGAAGAAAAAAAGGGAAAAGCTCGCACCGGAAATCCTCAAGCTGACGGATGA
The DNA here is from genome assembly GCA_019118445.1 of Candidatus Eisenbergiella merdipullorum. Taxonomy (GTDB): domain Bacteria; phylum Bacillota; class Clostridia; order Lachnospirales; family Lachnospiraceae; genus Eisenbergiella; species Eisenbergiella merdipullorum. The sequence goes on from DWYY01000115.1 coordinate 12,560, forward strand.
GCTTTCCAGGCAGCAATGACAAATTGTGCCGGAGCGGAAACTTCCGCCCGGCACAATTTTCTTTCCTCTTACAGGAAAGCGCCGTTGCAGACCTGCAGGACCTGCCCTTTTACATGGCGTCCCATCTTGCTGGCAAGATATAGGCAGGCATATGCCTGATCCATGGGATCACATTCCGGACCGGGGAAATAGACAAAGTGGCCGCTGTACTGTAACATTTCCGCTCCGCCAGGCTGTTCCCCTGCCTTATTCGCCAGATGAGCCGGCGTTACTGTGGCGCCGGGGGCAACCGCGTTGCAGCGGATATTGGTGTCGATCAGGCGCATCGCCACATTTTTTGTCAGGGTGTTCAGCGCGCCTTTGGTGGATGTATAGGTAGCGCCGCAGAAAGGGCGGGTTCCGTTCACAGAAGATACGTTGATGATTACGCCGTCGTTCTTAGGCAGGAAGATCTTCAGCGCTTCACGGATATACCTCATAGGGCCTCCCAGATTGGTGTTCATCACGTACATCATCCAGTCATCGTCCGTCTCGTCGATCATCTTCTGCTCTCCGATTCCGGCGTTATTGATGAGGATGTCCACATCACCGAATTCTTTCAAGGCGGCATCAAATACTTTTTTCGTATCTTCAGTAGAGCAGACATCAGCTACCACGCCGAGGGCTTTTCCTCCTTTTGACCGGATATCCTCCACCACTGCATCCAGTTTTTCCTGATGCCGGGCAGTCAGCACCACCGCCGCGCCCTCTTCCGCGAATAGTTCCGCCATCGACTGACCCATACCATAGCTGGCTCCGGTAATGATAGCTACCTTATCCTTGAGCATCTGTGCATCCATTTTCAATTACCTCTCTTTTAAGATCATGTTGTTATCTTCAGCTATAATCTAACGTATCATCATTGAAATAGCAAATATTTATATGTTATGCGAATGTATAGCCAAAAAGTATAGATTATAACGGAGAGTGCCATTGTAGGTTAATTGAAATCCTAAATGCAAACATCCCGGTAACAGGCGGCATAACTGACGCCTACAGGATAAGATTTACGATCAATCCGGTCACAAAGGAAAAGAGCATGACATATGCCAGATACAGCAGGAACCTGCTCAGCCCGAGCACGATCTTCAGCGCACCCAGGTTGGTGATCTTCGTAGAGGGACCGGTGAGCATGAAAGAGGCCGCGCTTCCCACGCTCATCCCGTCCCACAGCCACTGCTGCAAAAGGGGGATGGTCCCGCCCCCGCAGGCATAAAGGGGAACGCCGACGGTAGCCGCCATTAATACCCCCAGCGCTTCATTTCCTCCGAAAAGCGCGGTCATGGCATCTGCCGGGACATACCGCTGGAACAGCGCCGATAATAAAATGCCGAGAAAAAAGTAAAGCCCGGTAGCCTTCACATTGCGGCCGAGATTCTTCATATACCGCCTTAACAGGTTCGGGTCCGTATCCCGGCTTTTTGCCCCGTCAAAGCCATTAAAATTGAAAAAAGACCTGTTTTTATAGAACAGGGAAACGAGCAATCCCGCAAGGACTCCGCACACGAAGCAGGAAACAATCCTCACGGCAAGGACCGTATTCCCCAGAGCGGCGCTGTAAACGATCAACTGAGGGTTCAGCAGGATAGAGCTCATCATGAATGCGGCCAGCCAGCCGTCTTTCATCCCGCTGCGGGAAAAAGATGCTGCAATGGGTATGGTCCCATACATGCAGAGTGGCGAAGCGACTCCCAATGCGCTGGCCGCAACGATTCCCAGGATTCCCGTCACTTTTCCCTGAAGGGAAAGGAAGATCCGGTGGATATGGTCTTTTGCAAATACGGAAACCGCCGACCCGATCAGCATCCCCAAAATCCAGTAAATGAATATCTGATCCATCTGGACTGAAAAATAATACCAAATATATGTAAATTCACGCTGAAGGATTTCCATCTCTGCACCTCCTCCCGGATCACGCGGCCTGTATACTGCATTTTCATGACCTCCTTTTTCCGGCGCTGCCTAGCTTATTCGAGACTGCTATAAACCGTATCATCAACAGCTTCGAGCCATTCATTGGAAGTTTCTTCACCCGGGACTTCCAAAGCAATATGGGAAAACCAACTGTCCTTCTTCGCCCCATGCCAGTGTTTGACCCCTGCCGGGATTACGATCACTTTTCCAGGTACCAGACTTACTGCCGCTTTCCCTTCCTCCTGATACCATCCTTCTCCGGCTGTGCAGATCAAAATCTGGCCCCCGCCGCTTTTTGCATGATGGATGTGCCAGTTATTGCGGCATCCGGGTTCAAAGGTTACGTTGGCTAAAAACACCGGGCATTTTCCGGCTTCTGTCAACGGATTTAAATACGAATTCCCAATAAAATACTGAGCGTAGGCTGTGTTTGCATTACCCAGTCCGAAAACATTTTCTTCATCAAATACAGTTTTATCACTGATACGCATAAAAACTCTCCTTTATCATCTTTTCATCTTTTTTATCTTTCAGATATGGAACAGACTGCTGATCCAGTTCACGCACATGAGTACCCACAGACGGACATATATCGTCATTTTCCTTTTTCTGAAGGCCTGTCAGCCGGCATGGGCTATCATGTCTTCCATCATACCGGTCCTGATAAACCATTGCCGGAGTATTTCCTGCAGATCCTCCCCACCGCCATCGATCACCCCGAGCGGCTCCCTTACATCTGCCTTAGGGCACAGCCTGGCGATCTCCTTCCGGAAATCTCCTGCAGCACCGCCGCAGTGAGAATAAAATGGAAGGAGGATCTTCCCCGCAAGATCGTTTCCATGGAGCCAGGAAGCAAGCGGCGGGGCGATCGTCCCGCACCAGTTCGGGGAGCCTACAAAGATCACAGGATAAAAGCGTGGGGTAAAGGGACCGGGAAGAAGCCGGGGATAATATCCGGACCTGATCTCTCTTTTTACCTGTTCCAGCAATTCTGGGAATGCCATAGGATAGGGCTGCCAGGGATGGACCTCACACCAGTCCCCTGAAGTGGCGGCCTTTATTTCCCGCGCGATCCGATGGGTATTGCCCGAATAGGAGTAGGAAACGATCAGCGAGCGTTTTAGATTTTTTGTTTCATCTACCCGGCCTGTTTCTTTGCTCATCCATTTCACCATCCTGCTCTGCTGCTTCAATCCTTCTTTTCTTTTCCGAATGACATGCATTTTCCGATCACTTCGCCGGTCCGCAGATATTCATAGGTAGGCATCTCAAACAGCACCGGCTTGAGGGTGTGGTAATCGATCTTCCCCTCTGCATTCAGCACAGCTTCTTCCGCGCAGGTATGGTCAATGGTACAGATAAAGCTCTCAAACCCCTTCGTCTCATAAATGTCCTCCACGCTGCATACCATGGTCACCGGCGCCTGCGTGATCATCGGGACACCCGCATCATCTAAGACATAGTCGAACAAAGCGGATTTGTCCTCCTTGTTTCCGCTGACACAGCCGGAACGGTCCGCCTTAGAAAGCAGATCTTCATCCACGATATTGATGGAGAGCTTTCTGTTTTCTTTGATGCCCTGATTGGTATAATGGGCCGCTGCCAGGCTGACCATCACATGGTCATGACCGATGATCCCGACATGCCCCACCAACAGCCAGTTTGGCTTCCCGTTTACCATTGCCCCAACCACGACAAGGGGTGTGGGATATAATGCCAGTGTGTTTCCGATTTCTTTTTTCATGTTCAAATTCCTCCTGCTACAATAAATTTATGGTTAATACCCTTTACATCCTGTAAAGGATGGACCATCTTGTCCTTTACAGCGTCATTTTCCGTACCATGGCTTCCGTCCGTTTTTCCAGCCTGGCAGCCATGAGGCTTCCTTCTTTCAGCTCCAGCTTCTCCACGGGAAGGAATTCTGCGGCCTTTTTCAGGCTGTCATTCCAGAAAGCGGAATCGTGTCCGCCCGGACGGCTGTCCCATACCACCTGGTAGCCCAGGTCGATCAGAAGATCCTTAAACGCCGTGTTCGCCTGATAAAGGGATACGTCCTCCGTCCCGCAGTCCATGTAAATGACGGGCTTTTTCCCGCCTGACCGGGCCAGCTTTTCCGCCAGCGCTTCATAATCGCAGTCCGATCCTTCAAAATCTTCTATCCTGTCCAGCCCGAACATGGACTGGTACTGTATCCTGGTGAAGAAATCAAGCCCTTCCTCTTCATCCGCTCTCAGGATCAGTCTCTTGATCAGCGCAGAGGAAAAGGCGGTGATATAGCCAAAGGTTTCCGGATTGCGCAGGCCGTTCACGATCGCCCCGAATCCACCCATGGAAAGTCCTCCGATAAAGGTATCTTCTCTTTTATCCGAAAGCGGGAAGGAATTTCGGGTAAACTCCACCAGCTCCCTGCCGATAAAGGTTCCATAATAGTTCCCGGTGAGCGGAGAATCGCAGTAGAAGGAGTTCTCTCCATCAGGCATGACAACTGCCATGCGGTACTTCTGCGCGATGTCCCATAACGCTTCCATTCCGTTCCAACTGCTCCGGCTTCCGGTCATTCCGTGGAGCAGATACAGGGTTTTAAACTTCTTTTTATCCTCTTCTTCCAGATACGCGCCCTGGTCTGTCGGCAGGAAAACGCCGCAGCAGACAGAGCGGTTCAGGGACTGGGAAAAGAAATCCACATCGAAATATGCCATTTGTCCTCTCCTTTTTCGTCACAGTTCCATCCATATCATTTGGTCAGGCTGTCCATCAAAGATCGACCAGCGCATAGCTCCGGCTCCCCAGCCCGATCTCCTCCGCATGCTCCAGGGTCAGTAGCCCGTTGCGGGATTCGATCCGCTGGATAAGGGATGCGCCGTCCTCCGCGGAATAGACCAGATCGATGCAGGCCTGATCCAGTGCCACCGGATCGAAGGATGCCAGGATCCCGATATCGTGCATATCCGGCTCAGCGGGATTTCCATCACAGTCACAGTCCACCGACAGGCGGTTCATCACGTTGATATAGAGCATGTTGCCGCCCATATGATCAGAAACGGACTTGCCTGCTTCTGCCATGGATTCCAGGAAGGCGTCCTGGTCGCCTCCCCACATGCTCCCGCCGGTCCCTCCGGAATGGATATGGGATTTTCCCTCTGAGGACGCGATCCCAATGGAGATATTTTTGATCGCGCCGCCAAAACCTGCCATGGCATGACCCTTAAAATGGGAAAGCACGATGTAATAATCATAGTTTGCGAAGTGGGAACCGACGTAATTTTCCGTCAGGTGCGTCCCTCCCGTGACCGGCAGGGTCATGGAGCCTTCCGCGTCCATGATATCCACGTCAGCTATTGCCGTATACCCATGATCTTCGGCAAGCTGCATATGATAGGCGGTGTTCGCCCGTTCTCCCCCATAGGCCGTGTTGCACTCCACGATCGTCCCGTTCACCGACTGGACCAGATCCCCGATCAGTTCCGGGCGCAGATAGTTGCTCCCGGTCTCACCGGTACTGATCTTCACGGCGATGCTGCCCTCCGGGAGCTGCGCGCCGAGCGCTTCATAAACGGCCATCAGCCCCTCCGGGCTGATATCCGTCGTCATGTATACGACCGGCTGTGTGGTTTCCTCCAAAGCAGGCTGCAGGTCTTCCGTTCCTTCCTGGGAAGGTCCGGTTAATGTCTGCGGCACTTCCGATGCCTGCTGTCCGGATCCCGAAGGTCTTTCGGCGGATGGAGCCATCTCATTGGAAGCGCATGCTGCCAGCGAAACGGTACATGCCAACAGTGCCAGAATAACAGAAAAACGTTCTTTCATTTCATGCCTCCTCTTGCCTTTCTCCCGGAAAGCTTCCGGAGAGCTCCGGAAGCGTAATAAGCCAGGAAGATGAAGGTCCCCATCATCGACAGATAGTCCAGATAAAACAGGGGGACCGGTTCATTAAAATCCAGGAAAACAAACTGGGTACGCAGGAACATATAGGTAGGAAGATCCCGCGAGATAAATACGGTCAGACCGTAGACTGCGATCGCCGCCCCGACGACGAAGAACAGGATGCTGCCTTTTCCATTGCGGGGCTTCTGCTTTTTCAATGTCCTTCCCGCAAGTCCCAGGAGCATTCCCCAATGCAGCCCCAGATGCAGGGACATCAGGACGAATCCCCAATGGGACGCCGCGATATGCAAAAGCCTTGCAAAGGACATCCCGCCATGTATTCCCAGAAAGGCAAACACATGATTGGAGAGCATGATCCCGCTGACCATCAGGCCGATCATGGAAAGGAAGAGCAGGATATCGGCGATCAGCATGAAAATACGGGATGGGGAATATTTCCCGCGGAACAGATTTTTATGCCAGTTCCCGTTGAGGCCGTGATGGACGAGGAACAGAACGAACATGATAGCTCCCGCCCACTCATGAGCGATATCGCCCCAGAACTGGTAGCCCATTAAAAACAGCAGGGTAAGCGTCATCAGGATATCAACCCCTGTTTTCAGGATCGCTTTTGGTTTCACCGTTTCCTCTCCTTCCCCGTCATGCCAGATCCAGGCCGCCGATCCAGGATGCGATCTCTTCTCCTGCGCCATCTACACTGCTTCCTGATACATGGAGTCCTTCAAGGATCCCTGCTCCCGGCGCGCTGTCGGACAGCTTATCCAGGCTCCGCCCAAAGCCGCTCCCGCCGCTGGTGCAGAAGGGAACGAGCGTCTTTCCCGTCCAGTCATAGGACTCCAGGAAGGTGTAAATGATCATCGGCGCGTCTCCCCACCAGTCAGGATACCCTACAAACACCACATCGTAGCTGTCCCAGTTTTCCACCTGGCCGGCGATCTCTGGGCGGGCATTATCCGACTGCTCCTGCTGTGCAACATCCAGGAGGGTATCATAATCATCCGTATAGGGGACCGCAGGTTCGATCTCGAACAGGTCCGCCCCAGTCTCCTCCTGGATCATCTGAGCCATCTGTGCCGTATTGCCTGACCAGGAGAAATACGCGATGAGTGTGCCGCCGGCATCCTCCGATGCATCTTCAGCTGCTGCAGAAGTCTCCTCTGTTCCCGCAGAAGCCTCAGGATCTTCTCCGGCGCCTGCAGTCTCTGCGGCTGTTGATCCTGCGGCTCCGTCCTCTGCCGGCTGCGTGTTCCGGCCGCCGCAGGCAGCCAGGGATAATGCCAATACCATGGATAATAAAACAGATAATATTTTTTTCATGGGGTTCATTCCTTTCTTTTTTCATGGGCGGCTTCTTCTATGCCGCCCGGATTATTCTCCTTCGCCTTCGGCGCATTCCATCGGCGCATTCCATTTGAGTATCCTGCAGGGGTTTCCGCAGGCGATGGCGTTGTCTGGTACAGACTCGGTCACCACGCTTCCCGCCCCGATGACCACGTTGTCACCGATGCTAACGCCCGGAAGGATGATGCTGCCTCCTCCGATCCAGGAATAGCTGCCAATGTGTACCGGCACTGCCTGTGTCTTGACCGCAGCGATCCCGCCAGGCTCATGCCAGAAGCGCTGCGCACCGTCAAGCGCATGAACGGCTGTGTATATCTTTACATCCGGTCCGATCATGGTACACTCCCCGATGACGATCGGCGCGGTGTCCAGCAGCGTACAGTGCATGTTGATAAAACTGTTGTCCGCAAGGTGGATGTTGCATCCATAGTCAACATAGATCGGCTGGTTCACACGGACATTCCTGCCAAACGTCCCAAGAAGCTCCGTCAAAAGGCGGGCTCTCGCTTCAGCATCTCCGGCAGGCAGGCTGTTGTACTGTCTCATCAAGTCCTTCGCATGATCCTGCTGTTTTCTAAGCTCCGGGTTTCTGGCATCATAGATCTGTCCGCTCTGCTTCTTTTCCAGTTCAGTCATTTTTTCTGTACCTCAGTTCTTTTTGTCCTTCCTGTAAAAAAGTATATAGGGCGTCTTGTCTCATGTAAAATACTTGTTTTTCATCATAACCCATTCATTTTATGTATGTTTCATCGCAGTAGGAAAAAAGAGCGAAAAGGGAGAGCTTCCCCGGATCTGGATGTCTTCCGTAAAAATGACAACAGGAAGCGGACCATCTCCACTCCCTGCCGTCACTAACATCCGTTCCCGGACGCACCTTTTGGGAATCAAAGCACTCTTCCAAGCTTCTTCCATTGCTTTTGTACCGATCACCTCTCCCTTCTGCCAGACACGTTCTCCCACAATGATCTGTCTTACACAGACTCCCAGGTTTTCCAGGATCAGCGTCAGGTCTTCCGCATTACGCTTCAGGCCCTGTTTCCCATCGTGGCCTGTCACAAAACATAGGCCTCTTTGCCGCCCAGCCCCTGCCATTCAGGCAGGAGCCGGTCGATAAGCACTTTCATCTGACCGCCCATGGTCAGAAAAAAAGGTGGGCGACGCGAGAACCAGGACATCTGCTTCCTTTGCTCCCCGGATAAACTCATCGCAAAGAAGATCGGAACTTCCTTTTGCGCGTGGATTCCCATTGATCACTAATACCTTCAATCCGATCTTCTCCTATCATTTCGTCACAGCCACGGCTGCCGTCATTTTTCAAATTTCCACCATACTCTCCTGTTGTGGATTGTACCGTGCTCCATAGATCCGGATCTGATCCAGTTTTTCGTTGAGCGACTTCCATTCTTCCGGCGTAAATCCCACACCTGCCGCACCGATATTTTCCTCCAACCGGTCCAGCTTTGTCGTTCCCGGGATCGGGACGATCCATGGACGTTTGGCAAGGAGCCATGCGAGGGCAAGCTGTGCCATCGTGCAGCCTTTTTTCTCTGCCTGATCCTGCAGGAAATCGAGCAGATCCTGATGTGCCCGCAGGGCTTCTTCGCTGGAAAAGCGGGGCATTCCACTGCGGACATCCTGAGAGGGGAATCTGGTCTCCTTTAATTTTCCGGTCAGATATCCGCGCCCCAGCGGGCAGAAACATACAAGGCCGATACCCAATTCTTCCAATACAGGCAGAAGATCATTTTCCACATCCCGATACCACATGGAATATTCATTCTGGATAGCTGTCAGAGGGAGCAGCGCATGGGCTTTCCGGATTGTTCGGACAGATACTTCGCTCATGCCCCAATGAAGCACCTTTCCTTCCTCCATCAGCCTTGAGACTGTCTCCGCTACAGCTTCCACAGGAACTTTGGGATCAGCACGATGCTGATACAGCAGGTCAATATGGTCCGTTTTCAACCGACGTAGAGAACCCTCTACCGCCTTTCTGATGGTTTCCGGGCGGCTGTCCAGGCCGACGGAAACTCCATTCTGGATATCAAACCCGAACTTGGTCGCGATCTGTACCTGATCCCGGACATCGTGAAGCGCTTCTCCAAGGATTTCCTCGCTGGTATAAGGGCCATAGACCTCGGCAGTATCAAAAAAGGTTTCTCCCTTTTCAAATGCCTCCCGCGCGAACCGGATCATATCCTGTTTCTGTGGGATCGGCGGATACGCTGAAACCATCCCCATGCAGCCCAGTCCTACCGCACTGACTGCCAGAGGGCTTTCCTTTCCTAAAATGACCGTCCGCATTTTCGCATTCCTCCTTCTCGCATGATCGTTTTACTCATTACAGGCTGGTCAGTACAGGGTTGTTCAGATAATCATACACCCTCCTGATCTCACTGATCTTCCGGGTATCCAGCATGGAAGGACAGCCCTTATCAAGCGTGGAGATCTTCTCCATATCTTCGTCATCAAGGCTGAAATCCCAGATGTCCAGATTCTCCTTCATCCGCTCTTTGTGTATCGTTTTCGGGATGACAATGACTCCCTGCTGCACATTCCAGCGGAGGATGACCTGAGCTGGCGTCCTGCCATGCTTCTTTGCGATCCCGGCTAATATCGGTTCGGTAAACATGCCCTTCAGTCCTTCCGCAAAAGGAGCCCATGCCTCCGGCTGCACCTTCAACTCCCGCATCAGTGAAAGGTCTTCCGCGCGCTGATAATGGGGATGGCGCTCGATCTGGTTGATCTGCGGCAGGACCCTGGCGTTATAACACAGGTCCAGCAGCCGGTCTGGCAGAAAATTGCATACGCCGATGGCACGGACCTTTCCTTCCTGATACAGCTCTTCCAGTGCGCGCCAGGAACCGTAATAATCTCCTAAGGGCATATGGATCAGATACAGGTCCAGATAGGTAAGTCCCAGGTTGTCTAAAGATTCCCGGAAGGCTTCTCTGGTTTTCTCATATCCCATCTGCTGGATATAGGCTTTGGTCGTGATGAACAGTTCTTCCCTTGGAATTCCACAGCTTTGAATTGCCCTTCCTACAGCTTTTTCGTTCTGATAGGAGCTTGCTGTGTCGATCATGCGGTATCCGGTGGAAATGGCATCTTTTACGACCTTCTCGCAGGCTTCCTCCGGGATCTGAAAGACCCCGAACCCTTCCATCGGCATCATTACTCCGTTACTTAATCTGACTGTTTCCATGATGAACAGGCCTCCTTTATCATTTCAGCCGGTTTCCCAAATGGTAAGCCTGCTGCGGGAACTCAGAGTGCCGGGTCATGGACGGCGTACCGCAGCCATATCCCAGCACCATCCCCATGTCCTCCAGGTTCAGGTACCGTACCAGCGTCCTGTAGTGTGCTTCCAACGCCTCAAAGGTCCAGTCGTCGCTGTTCCAGGCAACGGTCAGCAGAGCAGATTTCATGTGCTTACGCTGGATAGAACTGTTAAAGGCGCAGAACCGGTCGATCATGGTCTTGAGCTGAGCGGACATGCCATAATAATAGAGTGGAGTGGCAAACACTATCATGTCAGCATCCAGAATTTTCCGGCGGATGCCTTCCACATCATCCTTCTGCACACAGGGGCCTTCGTAGCCGCAGTGGATGCAGCCGGTGCAGGGATGGATGTCGGCGTGTGCCACATCGATCATTTCCACCGTGTGGCCCGCTTCTTCCGCCCCCTGGCGGAAACAATCCGCCAGCAGATGGGTGGAGCCTTTTTTGTTGGGACTGCCCTCCAATACAACGATTTTCATTTTCCGCACCCCCTATTTCATTTCCTTTTCCCAGTAACGGATGACGTTCAACGGTGTCGCGCCCGCCAGGCGCTCCATGGTTTCAATCTCATCCGCGGTCAGCTCCAGGGCTGCAGCCCTTGCAGCGTCCTCCACCTGGTACACTTTGGTCACACCGTTGATCGGCAGAGTGCCCTTTGCAATGGCCCAGGCTACCGGAAGCTGAGCGATGGACACGCCATGTTTATCGGCGATCTCCTTCAGGCCGGCATTCAGCTTTTCCAACTGGGGAAGCATGGGGTTATACACCGCCCCGCGGTCAGAATCCGCCGGGAAGGGGTGTTTTGTATCATATTTGCCGGACAGCGCGCCCTGCTCCAGCACCATGTAAGAGAAGAAAGTGATATCGTTTTGTCTGCAGTAATCAAGGATCCCGGAAGTCTCGGAAGAACGGTTCAGCAGACTGTAATGGTTCTGGACTGCAGCAATCTTCAGACCCTCGGCCCCCAGGATGGCCGCGGCTTCCCGGATCTCCGCCAGATTGTGGTTGGAAAGGCCGATACGGCCGATCTTTCCGGTCTTTGCCAGAGGGATCAGCTTTCTCGTCCACTCCGGCGCACCCACCGGATTATGGATCCAGTAAACATCCATATAATCGGTGCCAAGTAGTCCGGCACTGATCTCATACATGGCTGTCACGGCGTTTTCCGCATTGGGATCGGCGCACTGGGGTGTGAACTTGTCTGAGATGAGATAGCTGTCACGGGGTACCGTGCGTAAAAAACCGCCCAGCACTTTCTCGGAAGCGCCCATCCCATAAGCATAAGCGGTATCCCAGAGATTCAGTCCGGCCTTCATGGCCGCATCGAATACCGGCCGTAGGTCAGCGTCGGTCAGGTTGCCTCCAAAGGTTCCATCGTTGCCCCAGGCCCAGGCGCCCAGAGCGATTTTAGGTAATTGTTTCAGTTCCATATCCATTTCCTCCAAATTTCAGATTCAAATGCAAAATTTATTCTTAATCTGCCAGCAGGTCTTTGCAGGCGTTTAAGGCATTAAACAGTCTGGGGATCCCCATATAGCCGCTGGCATGGACCAGAGCGCAGACCACTTCCTCTTTGGTGTTTCCAGCCTTCAGCGCGCCAGCTACATGACTCTTCACCTGTACCTCAGCACCGCCCATGGCGGCCAGCAGCACTACGGTGAGAAGCTCACGGGTCCTGCCGTCCATACCGGTGCGGGTATTGAAATCTCCAAAGCACAGCTCGGTCAGATACCGGGGTACCGCCTGCGCAAAGCCGCCGGGCAGCCAGGCATACCGATCTTTGATCTCGTCCCCATACACAGGCTTCTGGATGGCCAGTCCTTTTTCAAAGCGCTCCTCATCGGAATCCAATGTTCCCTGCCTGGGAAGGGGCAGTGAGACGCCATTTTCCGCAAAAACCTCATTCATGGCACTGATGGCATTCAGGGTCTTGGGAAATCCGATAAACGGAGCGCACTGATACACCGCCTCCCGGATCTCCACCGGCGCGCATCCTGCGTTGATCCCCGCCTGCACATGAGCTTTGAGCTGCGGCAGGGTGCCAAGCACTGTCAAAACAGTGATGGTGACCAGCTCCCGCATCCGGTTGTCGAGGCTTCCGGTATAGCATACATCACCGAAGATAAAGCCCTGTAATATCTGCATGAACTCCGGATCTGTTCCTTCTTCACCGGCCGCATGGCTGTGGAACAGCTCCTGCATTTTCTGTTCCGTCCGGTCTTTTCTGTTCATCTTATCGCTTTCTTCCTTTCCGCATCTTATTATTTATACGCTCTCCGCCCACTGCTTCAGAGCGGCCTCCGAAGGATTCCCATTGAGCAGCCGTCCCTCTACGATCTTCGCACCGGGACAGATGCCAGCCAGTTCTCCGGCAGTTTTTCCAAGGCCGCTGCCGCCGGAAGTGGCGAACAGGATGATCGTCTTGCCGGTAAAATCATAACTTTCCAAAAAGGATCGTATGATTGCAGGCGCGGTATACCACCAGATGGGAAAACCCAGAAAGATCCGGTCATAATCTGCTATACCGGCATCTTTATCCGCCAGCTTTGGACGGGAAGAGGGATCGCTCATTTCCACGGAACTGCGGGAATGCTTATCCTGCCAGTCCAGATCCGCGCCGGTATAGGGCACGGCAGGCCTGATCTCATACAGATCGCCGCCGGCTGCCGCCGCCAGTTTTTCTGCAACTCGCTTTGTCGTGCCGCTGGCTGAGAAAAATGCTACTAAAGTTTTACTCATAAAATTTTCCTCCTATATCTGCTCGTTTCATCATATTTACAGTTTCAATCTTTTGGATCATTCCACAGCTTCCATGGTGATCGTTCCGGTCATCTCACCGACCAGCTCTCCGCCGGAAACGGCCTGCCCCAGCTCAAACAGGGACGAATTCCCGTTATAGCTGCCGTAAAAGAACACCACATCGCCCCACGGTTCGTAGTAAGCCAGCGTTCCGGCTCCCGCCTGTGCCAGCGGAGAATCACTGGTATCCAGTGCCTGCGGTGGATAAAAGATCTTTTCATTGGTACTGTAATCCTCCGCTTCAACGGTAAGGGGAAGCTGCTCATAAAGTGAATCTGCGGCAGTCCCGTCGTTTAATTCATAAATGACCATGTTTTCCCCAAACTGTACGGAAATCCTGCGAGTCTGCGCATTCATTTCCCTATCATCACTCCTTCCGAATCCCAGCTCTCTCACCCAGCTCTGTATTTCTTCCCGGGAGGAGGCTGCTTCTTCCTCATAACAGTCAAAAATATCATCTGAGATCACCGCATCCGGCGCGGCTTCCGTGATCAGCTCCACGCTGTTCGCAAGGCCTCCGGTCCCATGGGAGCAGAACAGATATACCTGTTTACCGGTAAGGTCGTTCTGTTCCAGGAAGGAAAGCAGCGCCATGGGAACACCATACCACCAGTTGGGATAACCCAGAAAAACGGTGTCATATTGTTCCATATCCTCCACATTTTCCACCAGCTCCGGACGTGCGCCACTGCCTCTTTCCTCGTTGGCGCGGGACAGGCATTCATCCCAGCCGCTGGGATATGGCTCCGTGACCCGGATGGAAAACAGGTCTCCGCCGGTTTCCTCCTGCACCCAGCCCGCAAGCTGCTGTACATTTCCCGGCGGGATTACGCTCGGTGACGCCACGGCATCTACATCCTCTGCCAGAGCCGCGTTATCCGCCCATGAAAAATAGGCGACCAGGAGCTTTCCGTTCCCTTCCGCTGCACCCGTCTGCTTTCCTTCAATGCTTACCGCCTCTTCCGACTCCGCTGCAGACGTCGGTTCCGTGTCCGTTGACTCCATGTCAGCCGATCCTGTTCCGGCTGCCCCCGCTTGCTCAGCCACAGCCGTTGATGTCTCCTGCCCGGATGCATCTTCCGCCGCCCCTGCATTTTGGCAGGCTGCGATCAAAACTGCCAGAAGCAGCGCCATAAAAAGGGAAAATGATCGTTTCATCCGCATGCTCAATCTTCCTCCTGTTTTCATGCAAAAAAACTCTTGCTTCAATTCCCGGATTCCTTTTGGAAATACCTTTTTATGGCTTCATTATAAAGCAACGGCAGTTTTTATGTCTAATACCTGTAATTTATCTTTTTCCATACATTTTTTCTATGCTTAAAAAATGGCCTCCAGGTTTTGAAGCTGAAGGCCATTCCGACATATCATTCCATTGACAGTTTTTTTTCTATTCCCGCCCGGAGCATGTTGATCTCCTGGATGAACAGGGACGCTGCCGGGGAAAATAGGCAGTTTTTCTTCCAGACCAGAACGCTGCGCGTCGTATGCTCCGGATGAATGGGGATGAAGCGCAGGCGTGGACTGCTGTGGATGGCCAGAGCGCCGTCCAGGCAGAACGCACAGCCCAGCCCCTCTTCCACCAGCAGCACCGCGTTGGACAGAAGCGTGTAGCTGAGAGGAATGACCAGGTCCTTTTCTTCCCGATTCAGCCAGTTTAAGATCTCCGCACGGACCCTTTCCCGCAGCGGAAGGATCAGCGGATAGTCCGCCACCTCATCCGGAGCGATGGATTCCCGGCATGCCAGAGGATGGTCATCCCGCATGAGCACACCCCAGATTTCCTTTTGGGAAAGGCGGACGAAATCATACTTTGATGTATCGACAGGCTCCAGAAGCAGACCGACATCGAGAAGCCCTTTGTCAAGACGGTCCTTGATGTAATCCGCCATCTCATTGTACAGGCTGAACTGGACATGCGGATATTTTTCCGAAAACTGCCTGATAAACCTGGCAAGCAGCCGGCTTCCCACCGACTCGGTCGCACCGATGGAGATTACGCCGCTCACATCAGCGCTTTTTTCCATAAAGGCCTGTTCCAGCCGATCCGCAAGTTCGACGATCTCCTCCGCTCTCTGGCGGAAGAAGATACCATCGTCCGTCAGGGTGAGACCGTTTTTTCCACGGATCATTAATGTGACACCGAGCTCTTTTTCCAGGTCCATCAGCTGACGGCTCAGCGTCGGCTGGGTGATGTGCAGGATATCCGCCGCCCTGGTGATATTCTCTTCTTCTGCCGCCGCAAGATAATAGCGAAGCGTTCTAAGCTCCATACCGGTCTCCTCCTTTGCGCTGTTGGTATTTATCTGTCTCTTTCTCTATTTTTTGAAATGGTCTTTCTGATACTACGGCAGACGGCCGTATTTGTCCGTCATGACCTCTTTGGACAGAGGAAGGTCAAAGGGCGCCTCCATATAGGGAATGACCCGGTAACGGCCCTTTCCGCTCCACAGGTCCCGGTAGAGAGCCCATCTCTCTGCCGTTATGGACCTGGGATCTCCTGCATCCTCATGCTGCCAGAACTGGGTTCCCAAAAGGTAGCTTTCCATCATTTCCTCCCAGCTCTGGAAGGCCTTCTGGGCCAGGCGGCCGGCATCCACCCCGATGTCCAGCATCTCCTCCATGCTCAGATAACCGCACAGGAAGCACCACTGGACGATCAGGCAGCAGCGGCCCACATCCCAGCCCAGAAGCGCATTCTCCCCGTAACGCCGCCAGGCAAGCAGCATTCTGGGCAGATAGCTGTCTTCATCGGCGTTGGGATTCGTCTTTTTCGCCTCTTCAATGAGTTCTTCTTCCGAATATCCGGAATACATGGCTTCCAGCCTGCGCATTTCTTCTGCGTACCGCGCGCGCATTCCGGTATGTACCAGGCTTTTCATTTCTTCCAGCGCCTGTTCATGGCCCTGGATCTCCCAGGATTCCCACAGTCCCTTCTTTATGCCGGGTACATAATTTTTCTCTCCTCCCGGAATGGCGGCCCCGCCCAGATAGCGGAAGGTTCCCCTGTTGGCCGCGATCAGGATGGAGCCTGCCGCATTCATCCACTTCAGGGTAGGAGAAAGGGTATTGAGCCAGTCGGTCCGTTTTTCACGCGGACGAAAGATATATTTCAAAACCAGCATGAGCACCAGAGCAATACCTAAGGTAAGCAGAAGCGCATAGATCCCTTCCATAACATTTCCTCCCTTCCCTGCGGCGGTTCCGACAGGATGGCCCGTGCCTGCCGCAGCAGATCCGTGTCCTTCCGGATGTTCTGCGTCTGCTGTTCCACCGGAATATCAATATATACCTGAAAAGGACTGCGGGCCTGTCTGCAGGCGACGTACAGCTCGTACTGGGAAAAGACCAGATAAATCTCACCCTCAGCCATATCGGCAAAATCACTGATGCGCTCCATCACCTGCGGAGTCAGGATATAAAAGGCGTTTCGTTCCTCCTCCGCAAAGACAGCGAATCGGGCGTTGAAGGCCTCATTTTCCGTCCGGATGGGAAAAGGGGCGGTTTTCTGCTTCATGTCCTTCAGAAGGCCCCTGTCCATGACCTGGATGTAGCTGGTGCTGCGCTTGCGGTCATCGAAGGCTTCAAAACCGATGATCTGCCCCTCAAAAACGATGTCGGGCAGAGACTGGCGTCCTGGAGCCTTTCTGCCCGCCGACACATTACAGGCCCGGAACCGTTTCCCATCCAGACACCCCCTCAGCTCATCCGTTGCATGATAATAAGTAATGCCCGCCGGGAGCAGGTTCAAGGCGGTCAGCTCCTGGAGG
This sequence comes from Candidatus Eisenbergiella merdipullorum, assembly GCA_019118445.1. Classification (GTDB taxonomy): domain Bacteria; phylum Bacillota; class Clostridia; order Lachnospirales; family Lachnospiraceae; genus Eisenbergiella; species Eisenbergiella merdipullorum. The sequence goes on from DWYY01000115.1 coordinate 29,584, forward strand.
GTAAATCCGCTCTGCGCGTTATAGCGCAGCTCGGAAAATCCGGGAAGCTGCCGGATCGTATCCAGCACATATCTGTTTTTAAAGCTGAAACTGAAACGGTCATAAGCCTTCTGCCACACCAGAAGCATATAGAAGACATAGACGACGCCCGCCAGCATGGCGGCAAAGATCAGATCTCCCACGACCGTGGCAGCCACTCCCGCAGCCACAGAGCCTTCCCCCATATAATCAGACAACAGCCGGAATGTGAGCAGGTTCTTTATGGCCGCACCCCCGATAAACACGATCAGACAGACAGGAAAGAGCCTCTTCTGGATTTTTGTTTTCCTCACCGCATCCTGGCGCAGCTTTTCCAGCTTTACGCCGCTGATATTCTGTTCTGCAAATACCATCTCTGATGTTCCTCCTGTTTTCTATCTTTCCGCGCCTTTTTCCATGTGTACCAGGATATCCCCCGCCTTCCGGATCAGCTCCACCGCCCTTTCGATGTTTCTGCTCTGCTCTTCAACGGGCACATCCACAACCACATCGATATGATCAGGATGATCACCAGAGCGCCTCCCATCCCGAGACCAGATTCACAAATGGTTCCAGAATAAATGACATACTAAAATCTCACCTGAAAATTTTTCTTTTTTTCTTCCACCTCATAAAAGGCCGCTTCCTTCATACCGTGAAGCCTTGCCACGATCAGCCAGGGAAAAGACGCGAGCTTCTGATTATACAGGGACACGTTGGAGTTATAGAGCCGTCTGGCCGCCTGAAGATGTTCCTCCGCGTCAAAAATATCCCGCTGAAAATGATTCACGGAGATATAAGAATACAGCGCTGGATACTGCTCCGACAGGGCGTTGATGGAGGAAGTGACGCCCGTCAGCCCCTGCTGCACAGAAGTGAGAAGGGAAAGCTTCCGGTCCAGGCTCATCTGCTGTCCAGAAAGCCCGCCGTCCCCGGCCTCCATTCCCTCTCCGGCCCCGGCTCCATCCCGGCCATGCTGCAGATCCAGCTGCCGTCTGATCTCCTGCATCTGCTCCTGCTGTTCTGCAATGGTATCGCTGATGGTCCTGACAGCGTCCTCGGACAGCGCCTTTTTTTCCTGAAAAGCGGCTTCCTCCAGCTCCTTTCCGGTGCGGATTGCCGTGACCTCCGTGTAGATCTGGTGTTCATGCTGGAGGAACTTTTTCACCGCCTCAAGCTCCTCCGACAACATATCATAGCGTTTCTCCAATGCCACGTCGATACCGGCGCCTGCCTCACGCACCTTGATAGAAAGCCTTCTCAGCCGGTTATACAGTCTGATGTAAAAAATGAGCAGAACGATGATGACTGCCAGAACGGATAACAGCATTCTCATTTTCTCTTTTCCCTCCTTATGGTCTGTATTTTTTCTGATCTTCCGTGTTTTCACGGTAACTCTGCAGCAGCCTTTGGGTGAATGACCGAATCATTTCATAGACAGAAAGGAAAACATAATTGGCATGGGCCTGTTCCATCGCTTCTTTTTGCTTATCCGTCACGACCGTATAGGGATATACCCCAAATAAAAACGGAAAAAAGGCATAAATAAAACCCTGCCTGTCACTTTCTGTCATGCGGGGGAAAAACTTTTCCAGACAAGAGGCGACGCTTCGCATGGAATTTCCATACACAGTCTTGAATGCGATGAGGTTTTCCATCCTGCTGTTACTCTCCATATCATAATGATTCATGGACATCAGTTTTAACAGCCGGTCACGTCTTTCCAGAGAATGAGCCAGTTCATCGGAAAACTGTTCCACGGACATTTTCTGATGGCTCTTCCGTATGGAATCCAGGTCAACGATCCATGCTTCATACTCCTTCTGGAGCAGCGCAAGGAATATCTCCTCTTTTGTGTGAAAATAATAATAGATCAAAGTACGGGAAAAAGATATTTTCTTTCCGACCTCTTTGAGAGTAACATCTTTAAAATTCATGGTTTCATATAGCTCTGCACAGGCGTTGATGATCTCATCCTTTCTTGCCTGAGTCAGCTCCGGAGAACCTTTCGGCATCATCAGCACTCCTTTTCCTCTTCGTTTTATCAGGGCTTATTGCCATTATACTTTTATTCTGACATTACGTCAAATAAAACAAATGAGAAGCCGATGGAAAATACGGCTTCTCACTGAGAAAATAGCAGCGCTATTTTGACGTTATGTCAACATACATTTCAATTCGGCAATCCTTTTTTGAGCCAATCACCAGGCTGCCAGTTTTCGCCCTAAATCCCGGCAATTTTCCTGGGCTTTATCATCAGGAGCTTCGTTGACGATCAATCCCTCCATATCGTATAAAACGGCGCCTGCCTCCTGGCAGCGGCTGCACCATTCCCGCATCCATTCCCCATCTCCCCAGCCATAGGAACCAAACAGGGCAATCTTTTTACCGTTCAGGGTACCTTCCAGGCCGGAAAACATGGGTTCCACTTCTCCTTCTTCCAACTGCTCGTTTCCCATGGCGGGGCAGCCAAAAGCAACTACATCAAATTCCGGGAAACGATCGGCGGCAAATTCATCAGGTCCCATCACAGTAACCTGCGCGCCGGCTTCCCTGGCGCCATCCGCAATGCAGCCGGCCATGGTTTGTGTGTTGCCGGTTCCGCTCCAGTAAACAATCGCTAATTTGTTCATATCTTTTTCCTTTCTTTACATATGTACTAAAATTTTCCGATGCCGCAATAAGCTGTGCCACCGTCGCTCCCCGCAGGAAACGATCTCTGCAGTCCTGCGTACAGCGCCGGTATTGGTCAAAGCGTCTCCGCGCCGCTTCCGGGTCGCCGTAGGCTTTCCAATAGCCGCAGCAGGTATAATTCCTGCCGTGGTTTTCGATAAAGCCTACCACATCCTCCAGCGGATACCCCAAAAACACTCCGATCTCATGAGGAAATTCCTGTTCCATACACAGCCGTCCGGAAAGCTGCCGCAGCAGACTCTGGTAATCCTGCCCTGCCGGATAGCCCCGCTGTGCAAGGAATGCCTGGATGGACGCTTCAGCGAGAAGCCCGGAAAGCCAGGCAGGCCGATACAGGTAGATCAGCCAAGCGCATGTCTTTGGACAGTATTTCAAAATCCTAATGGCAATACCATAGGGAGCAAATTCTTTGCCCCAGCGGATCACAGCCGTCCTAAACTGCCGTTTATCAGCAGTCTGATACCGAAATAGGTTTGCCGGCTTTATCCCGGCCAGCGTTGGCGCACATTGTGTTACCAGGATTTCTTCCAAACTTTGTTCCAAAGCGTTTCCTCCATCATCAAACGATTGATATCTGTGTTAGTCATGACTAACCTAAGGATACTATAATTTATTCCTTTTTTCAAGGGCTTTCAGTGATAAAACTTTTCAACAGGACAACTTTGTAAAACACACCGCGAACTTAGGATTAAACACTACCAAGACCGGACAGATCAACCGTTAATTTGCTCTTACGTTCCGCTGCCTGAGAAACATTTTCACACCTTGCGGCTGCCTGAAATTCTGTCAGATGATCGATCACCGGAATCTGCTGAGGACAGGCTCGCACGCATTGTCCGCGGGCAATGCAGTCGCCGGTTTTCCCGCCGCCCCGGACAGCCTGGGCATATGCTTCCTTTCCTTCCTAGATCTGCCCCCAGAGAAGCTGCTTGTTGCAGGCAGCTTCTCTGGGGGCATAAAGTAACACAAGAGGATTTGATAGACAGCACCACACGATTCCGAAATTTGCAAAAAAGGTTCGGAATATTGTTAAGTATATCAACCGCTCTTCAAAATTCTTTCTTCTCCATGACCGAAAGACTGATGTTCATAGAGATCAGGAACAGCAATAAAGCAATGATAACCGCAATTGCAGCGAGCGTTCCCATACTCACGGTTGGCAGAGTATCCAATATATTAACCAGATCAACATTGAAGACAGCTTTTGCTCCATTAACGATAACAAGAGCGATTACTGCTAAAACTCCAAACGCTCCGATCATGGCGATCCTTCCTTTATCGCTGCCAAATTTAAGCTGGAAAGGAAACATGATCGCCTGGATGATGATCATAATAGGGAGAATTATCAATGAAGCCAGCATTAATTCTGTAACAGGCAATGTCCCTTTCAGTACAGTGGCGAGCACTCCCAAAACAGTTGCCAAAATCCATGCCATACCCCCAAAGAATAAGCCGAGAAAATATTTTTCAACCACATAATCATTGCGGGTGACAGGTAACGTGAATAGAAACGCATTTCCGTTATCAAGATCATCATAACTTATCGTACTTACTGTAAACAGCGATACAACAAAGCTCAAAAAACCTAACGGAAATACCACATCATCAGTAAACACCATCATCCCAATGACGATTGCCAGGATGAGCAGCAGGAAATTTCTCTGCAGCATCAATAATTTAAAATCTTTTATAAATAATCCTTTCATTGTTCAGTCCCCCTTATCATCATAGTTATGACTTCATCTATGGTGCCTTTTTCAATTGCAATTTTCGGATAATTTTCCATGTAATACTGTTTTTGATCTGTCAGACAGCTATAGCCGTATGCTTCTTTTTTGGAACGCAATAAATACTGTTTATCCAGTTTATCATATTGTGCCGCATCCACTTTTAACAAGGCGTAATCACTAAGTAAGACGTCTGTATCTTCATGCAGAATGATCTTTCCATCATGTATCATATACAGAGTGTCACATAATGACTCTAAATCACTGGAAATATGGGAGCTGATCAAAATGGAGCGTTTATCATCCTCCTCCATGAATTCTCTTAACATTTCAAGCAATTCATCCCTTGCAATTACATCCAGGCCTGCTGTCGGTTCATCCAGTATCAACAGTTTTGCGTTATGTGAGATGGCGACCAACACTTTAAATTTAGCCTTCATCCCCGTTGAAAAATCTTTCATCTGTTTGTTCAGAGGCAGCTGAAATCTCTGTACCTGTTCCATAAAGAAAGACTTGTCAAATTTTGTATACATATTCTGCAATATAGGGATAATATCTTTTATTTTCAGGTAACCGCTGAAGCCGGAGTCGGACAACACAACCCCCAAATCCTCTTTATCCCTTGCCGTGAAATCTTTTATATCCTTGCCAAGTATCGTTATGTTCCCGCCATCCGTTGAAATCAATCCTAATATGGCTTTAAATGTCGTGCTTTTTCCTGCTCCGTTTTGTCCTATCAGACCGGTTACACAACCAGGCATAAGTTCTAATGAACAATCAAGAGAAAAATTATCATAATGCTTTTCTAAATGTTCAATCTTTAACATACATCAGCCCTCCAGTATTAACTCGAATAAACTTCTGATATCCTCATCGCTGATACCGCAGCGTCTGCCTTTTTGAATGGCCTGCTCTAAATCCGCTTCCAGTTCTTTTTTCTGTTCTTCCAGAAGAAGTTCTGTATTTGTGGCCGCTACATATGTTCCTTTACCATGTACTGTTATGGTAAAACCCTCACTCTCCAAAGTATCGTATGCTTTTTTTACTGTTAAAGCACTTATTTTTAATTCCTTAGAGAGAGTGCGAACAGATGGAAGATTGTCGTTTTCCTTTAGTTCCCCGTTACGTATAAGTTTTTTGATCTGGTCTACAATCTGTTCATAAATAGGAACCATTAAGGAAGTGTTTATTATGATATTCATCTTATCCTTCCCCTTTCTTGATAACAGTGTATAACAGTTTAAAACTGTTGTCAAGTGTTATATGCTGTTTATCTAAAACAAAAAATAAAGCGTACAAATCCATACAGAAATGCACGCTTTCTGTTATTTCTGTTACTTCTGTCCGTCCACATCAGGCACCATTTCCGCATATTGTTTCAGCATCTCCGGTGTGCTGGTGTAGTAGCGCTTTTTCTTATCCATGGCGACAATCTGCGCCATCTCCCCTTCGGTGAGGGAAAAATCGAACAGATCCAGATTGTCTTTGATGTGCTGCAGGTTCTTGGAGCCGGGGATCACGATGTTGCCATCCTGAATATGCCAGCGCAGGATGATCTGGGAATTGCTCTTACCATACTTTTTACCTAATTCTGTAAACAACGGCTCCTCCCGCAGGGCCTTATCTCCATGACCCAGGGGATACCATGCCTGGATCACGATGCCCTCTTTGGCCAGGAACTTCTTCAGCTCCTTCTCCTGAGAGTAGGGATGCACTTCCGTCTGCAGCACAGCGGGCTTCACTTCACACATGTCAAGAACTTCTTTTATCTGCTCCGGCGTGAAATTAGACAAGCCGATGGCCCGCACCTTGCCTTCCTTGTAGGCTTTCTCCATCCGTTTGTATCCGGCGATGTAGTTGCCTGCGGGCTGGTGGATCAGCAGCAGGTCGATATGATCAGTGTCCAGCCGCTCCAGTGTCTTTTCCACCGCGTCGGCCTGCTCATAAAAGGCCGGCCAGAGCTTTGTTTCCAGGAAAATTTCTTTCCGCGGGATGCCGGATTTTTTCATAGCCCGGCCCACAGCTTTTTCATTCACATAGGCGTTGGCCGTATCGATGAGACGGTATCCGCAGGAAAGGGCAGACAAAACAGAAGCCTCCGCCTCGTCCGGTGTGAGTAAAAAAGTTCCGATACCTGCCATGGGTATTTTGATACCATTATTGAGAGTTGCGTATTCCATAAAAACCATCCTTTCTTTGATAAATCTGTGAGTGATCGTTTTCCATCAAAATCTGCGCGACTGCTGACTTCCGCCCAGATTCCTACCCAAAGCACGCATGCTTTGGGTATCTTCTTCATTTACCTGCCTCCTTTGCCACTGTTTATACAGAAACCGGTGTTCCGCCAAACACGGCGGACATCTCCATGTGATCCAGCGCATCGTCCAGGGCGCGCACCTCTCCTGGTGTCAAACGCACTTGGGCAGCACCAGCGTTTTCTTTCATGCGCTGTTCCTTGCGGGTGCCAGGGATTGGCACAATCCACGGACGTTTGCACAGCATCCAGGCCAGGCTGATCTGGGCCGGGGTGGCATGTTTCTCCTCCGCTATGTTGCTCAGCAGCTTCAAAAGGGCCGCATTCTGGTCCACAGCCTCATCCGTAAACTGTGGCATAGCCGCACGGTAGTCGGTGGCGGCGTCAAAATGCTGGCCTTTGCCGTACTGCCCGGTGAGGAAGCCGTTTGCCATAGGGGAAAAGGCCACCAGCCCGATTCCAAGCTCCTCCAGCACGGGAAACAGGCTCTCATAATGACGGGCCATCATGGAATAGCGGTTCTGCACCGCCGTTACAGGGCATACCGCATTTGCGCGGCGCAGGTAATCTTCATTTGCCTCCGAAATGCCCCAGTGGGTGATTTTCCCTTCTTTGATGAGATCCGCCATAACACCAGCGACTTCCTCCGGATCCACAGCAGGGTCAATACGGTGCTGAAAATACAGGTCGATGTGATCCACGCCCAGACGCATAAGCGATCCCTCTATCGAGCGGCGGATAGTCTCCGGGCTGGAATCCGGAACCAAGGGCAGAGGCACCTTCCCGCTCTCCCGGTCAAATCGCAAGCCAAATTTTGTGGCGATCACCACATGGTTTTTCACATCGGCGAGAGCCTTGCCTACCAGCGCTTCGTTCACATGAGGGGCATCGGCAGTTCCGTATACCTCGGCGGTATCAAAAAAGGTGTATCCCAGATCAAAAGCGCGGCGGATCAGCCGGACGGCTTCGTCCTCCGCAGTGGGGGCGCCATAGGCGTGGGAAAAGCCCATACACCCCAGCCCTACGGCAGAAACAGTCAAATCTGTTCCCAATGTTCTTGTCTGCATGATTTTTCTCTCCTTTATGATCCTAATCATAATCCTCTGTGAAAAAAAGCAGAAGTCTCCGTTGGTTATGCAGTAATAAGTCAAAGGTTTCAACTTCCTGCCTTTAGCATCCGGAAGGTATGGAAGTTCATTTTCAGGGAAACATTCAATTCAGCAGGCAAACCGCAATGACCAGAATTCCCTGTGCCTTCATCCTGCTGCCTTCCTCTCTTTCTTTTCTGATCTTATTATAAAAAAACGAGACCACCTAAGAAGTCTCGTTTTGTCATTTACTATTTACCTTCTGATCATCACTCGGTGCACTTTGTTGCTTTTTGTACCGCCCGCAGGAACTGCTTAACCACAGGGGATGGGGATAGAGAATGGAGCAGGCCATAGGGAATGGTGTAGTTCCAATCCACCGGCAGAATCTTCAGCAGCGGGTGGACGTATTGCCACTTGGGCACCGCCATCAGTACACAGTTATTGTTTTCACATTGGTTGAAAACGTTGACATCGTAAAAATCAAAGTCCACGATCTGGATCTGCGGGTGGTTTTTCCACAAATCGTCTCGCAGCAGGTCCACATAATGGCTCCACTCCCGACGCATCAGCATAAATTTTTCGCCATATAGATCCTGAATGGTCAGCTTATCTTTTCCGGTCAGCCGGTGATGGATGGACACCGCCGCGCAGATGGGCTCCCTTGAAATCTCCAGTCCGGCACAGCGGCGCAGGTTCAACATCGTCTCATCAAAGATACCCGCTACCACATCAATATTCTGCCCCAGGTTTGCCAGGATTTCCCGGGCATTCTCAGGCGTGTTGTCAAAGGGCACCAGTTGAAACTTGATGCCAGGGCAGTCTGCTTGCAGCTTTGGCCAAAGATCTACCAGCACCTGAGCCGGCGTCATGGGTGATGTGCCAATGCGTATGATGTCCTCGCTCTTTTTCATGGCATTTTTTGCCCGCGTCACCGAATCTTTGCAATACTGAATAATATATTTTGCGTCCTGCTCCAGGGATTTCCCGGCTTCCGTCAGCTGAAGCCCCCGGTGAGTCCGAACAAAAAGCTGCATGCCAAGATTTGCTTCCAGCAGATTGATCTGCTTGATGACTGCCGGTGGAGAAATATACAGTTTTTCCGCAGCCTTGTTAAAGCTGCCGCACTCTATTACACACAGGAAGGTTTCTAACTGAGGATTATACATGAGAGATATCACTTCTTCCGTTTCGTCTTTTCCTTTGATCAGCAGGTTTCAGCGCCTCCCTGGGATCATCCAGGGTCAGCCAAACCGCTGTACATCTTCGATCCGTCCTTTTCTCCACGAGTTTCCTATTTCTCTGAAATATCCTTGTTATTATATTTGGATAAACGAAAGCTTTCAACATTTTTGTAAAATATCATGTACTCGGCACAACCATGCATGTCGGCATTTATAAAACGGTTAAAACGATATTCTTCTGGAAAGACTGCATGCCATTGATCTACCTTTTATTGATGTTGCCGGTCTGGCTGAAATGTGTCAGGCTGCTGCCCATCATGGGCGCGCCACTGGCATTCCATAAGCTCCATGTCGGTAAAAGTGGCTTTAAAGGAAGAATCCTCAGGACTGCAGGCATAAATGCCAAACCGGATCTCGTCCTTCGCCTCCCACATATGGCAGATCCGCATCTGCTGAAAGGTGATCCCGTCCGAAGAACATTCGATGCAGAAATCATCCTCCCTCCGGCTCAGCCGGTACCACATGGATTTGACAGAAGCATCGATCTCCGTAGTAGCCCAGTCAGAATAGCCATGGTTAGTGACCACGCTCCCGAGATGCTGGAAGGTTTCATTCTCATATTCGATGGAGCCCTTCAGCCAGTTCTCACTGTCCAGATAAAGGACCACCCCACACTGGTCAAAGCGGTGTTTGCTTTCAAATTCGGTCCTGACCACAAAAGAAAAATATTTTTCCCTCGTTTTCATCTGCAGGACAGTGGCGTTATCATTTCTGAAATGATAATACGTCCTCTGCCAGAGATCCGTATGGGGCCTGGTGACCACCTCGATCTTACCCTCACTGATCGTGCAGCTCTCCGGCTGCCTTGTCCATTCCATTTCATTTTCGTTGATCCTCATCTTCTTCTCCTCTCATTTATTCTGCGTAAAATGCACCAGCCGTAACTCCTCAACGGTGATAGCTGCTGTCTTCAACTGCATGATAAAATAAAAATTCTGGTTTCTTCCTCCATTTTGTGATAAAGTAGCCTGGAGTGATCATTCAGCATTCAAAAACGGAACCCGAAATGGCTTCCCGTTGGAAAGGACGGCCTCCCATGGATTTTCTTATCAGAAAATGCGGTCCTGACGACATCGATACCGTCATCCGCCTGATCAAAACCGTATATGAGCAGATGGAGCAGAAAGACTGGTTTGCGGCGGACAATGGCGAGTACACGAGGAAGACGCTCGCTGAGGGCAGGGGAACGGCTTATATGGCAGTGGAAAAGGAAAGCGGGACGCCTGCCGGCGTCTTCATGACTGCTTTTCCCCAGGCTCCTGGAAAAGCAGCTTTAACATCTGATGGAAAAACACCCGAAATAACTGATGATGAAAACCTTGGCCGCGACATCGGACTTAATGACAGCATGCTGGAAAAAGTTGTGCACATGGACTCTGCCGCTGTCCTCAGCAGCTTTCGCGGTCACCATCTGCAAAGGCGGCTGATGGAATATGCCGAGAAGGATCTTCGCAAAAAGGGTTACCGCTACCTGTGCTGCACTGTCCATCCGGACAACCGTCCAAGCCTGAACAGCGTTCTGGCGCAGGGGTACAGGATCATGGCAACCTGCCCCAAATACGGCGGTTATCCGCGCCACATCCTGATGAAAGAACTGGACTGACCGGAAAGGAATCCACATATGAAAGGAATCGGAACCATCATCAATGTTGCTGCCGTTCTGCTTGGCGGCGGGGCAGGCATGCTGTTAAAGGGCGGCCTGAAGGAACGCTATCAGCAGATCCTGATGCAGGCGCTCGGCGTATGCACTCTCTTCATCGGCCTTGCGGGCACCCTGCAGGCCATGCTTCAGATCCATGGCAATTCCCTAGAATCCGCCGGGAGCATGCTGCTGATCGCTTCTCTTGTAATCGGCAGTCTTTTGGGCGAATGGATCGATATTGAAAAATGGATGGAACACTTTGGCGTATGGCTGCGGAAGATCTTCGGCGGCAAAAACGACAATCAGTTTGTGGAAGGCTTCGTTTCCGCTTCGCTGGTCATCTGTATCGGCGCGATGGCCATTGTCGGCGCACTGGAGGACGGCCTGCGGGGCGATCCGTCCATGCTGACCGCAAAGGCGGTCCTGGATGGGGTGATCGTTCTGGTCTTCGCCTCCGCTTACGGCAAAGGCGCACTTTTTTCCGCCATCCCCGTCGGGCTCTGGCAGGGAAGCATCACGTTGTTTGCCGGATTCCTGGAGCCGTTCCTGACGGACGGGGCCATTTCCGACATTTCCTTCGTGGGAAATGTGCTGATCTTCTGCGTAGGCGTCAACCTGGCCTTCGGAAAGAAATTCCGCGTGGGAAACATGCTCCCCGCCCTGCTTATCGCACCCATCCTGGGAACCTTTTTATGAAACGGGATCCTACGAAACGGAACGCTCTTTTTCCTTCACCAGCTCAATACACTCCTTCCCAGTCATATGCTCCACGGTAAGCTCCAGCATGCACAGAGAGGCGCGGAACCGGTCAATTTCCGCTTCCCTGGACTCCCTGCTCTCTTCCGGGGCGTATCTGACGGCCAGCTTTTCGATAGCATCATGAATCTCGCCTTCCTCCTCCAGGATCCTCACCCTTCCGAACACGATCACACTGCGAAAAAAGGTGGTATACTTCTCCGGCACGACCCTGTCCTGATCGATCACGCAGAAGGACGCCTTTTCCTGGTTCCGGATAGCATCGATCTTATGGCCCGCCTTCGCGCAGTGAAAAAAGATCCTGCCCGCATCATACACATAACTCAGCGGAACCGCATAAGGGTAACCCCCGTCTCCCAGGAGTGCGAGCACGCCGGAAGTCCCTCTTTTTAAAACCGCCTCACACTCCTTGGCAGAAAGCGCCTGTTTTCCCCTGCGCATCGGTCTAAAATTTTCTCCTGTAAAATCCTTCTCCATTTTCTTTTCCTCCATCTGAAGTTTCCTCATTTTCAGTCATTATATCAAATACTTTATTTGATAGTCTGAAATCTCTTTGCATGGGTATTCCGGACATTCGCCGCAGGAAAAAACATGATGCTCCTTACAGCACTTTACAAAAGGGCAATCCCCACAGAGTTCAAATCTGCTATCTGATCTGCCGCCCTCACAGTGAAATTTTTCAAGCGGGATATCCAATCCAAATATTTCCTTATAGAATTTTGGGGGTTGCTTTCTGACCGGCCCATTTAACGTCCCCTTCGTTCTGCATGAAGCCCTCCTAATCCATTTTACTTTTGGCTGTATACCTATATACAATGATATCAAAAGAACCTGATCATATAAAACTATAACATGTAAATACTGACTTTTCTATTGTTTTCTTCTACATCCAAAAATTTTAAACGATTCCAAAACAGCCTTTTATCCGCTTCATTTTCATGCTATACTGATCCATAATAAAAAATCAATACCGCCCCGGCGGCGGCCGAAGAAGGAGGAAGCGAATGGACGGACAGATGCGCAGAGAACAGATATTGAAAATGCTTGAAGAAAGTGAACAGCCCTTATCCGGTTCCGCGCTGGCGCATCAACTGGGCGTCAGCCGGCAGATCATCGTTTCAGATATCGCCCTGCTGCGTGCCGCAAACCGGGACATCATGTCCACCGCCAGGGGATATCTGCTTTACTCTCCGCCAGTTCCCCGCCACAGCCGCTGTTTCATGGTCTCTCATACGGATGAACAGATCGAGGATGAGCTGAATACCATTGTGGATCTGGGCGGAAGGGTACTGGATGTCCTGATCCCGCATCCCATATACGGAACCATCCGGGCGGATCTGGTGCTCTCCTGCCGTCAGGATGTTGCCGCATTCATGCAGCGGCTTCAGACCTGTCATACGAAGCCGCTCTGCACGCTGACAGACGGCGTTCATTATCATACCGTGGAAGCGGCGGATGAAAAGACACTGGACTCCATCGAAAAGGCGCTTTTTTCCAAAAAATACTTGCTTACGCCCTGATGATATGATATGTTTTGCTGTAAGGTGACAAGACACCTGTCATGTCATATCAGATTACAGAATGGGGATTATCATGGAAAAAGTGAAAAAACTGTGCAACCGGATTTTTATCGAAGGGCTTTCCGGAATGGCCCAGGGACTCTTTGCCACGCTTCTGGTGGGAACCATACTGGAGCAGATCGGCGGTCTCATCGGAGGAACCGCAGGAGGGTATCTCATCGTCATTGCCACGGTGGCCAAGAAGCTGACCGGTGCGGGGATTGGCATGGGCGTTGCGGCTCGTTTCAGGCAGGGAGCTCTCGTGTCCGTTTCTGCTGCTGCAGCAGGCATGATCGGAGCTTACGCAAAAGAAATCACCGCCGGAGAACTGCTTGCGGACGGAGTGTTTACACTGGCCGGCGTAGGGGAACCTCTCGGAGCCTTCGTGGCGGCTTATCTGGCGGTGGAGCTGGGAGGGCTGGTTGCCGGAAAAACCAGGGTGGATATTCTGGTGACACCGATTACCACCCTCTGTGTGGGCGCGGCAGCCGGACTTTCCGTCGGCGTTCCGATTTCCGCCTTTATGACCCGGATCGGGGAGCTGATCAACTGGGGAGCCGTCCAGCAGCCTTTCTGGGCCGGAATCATTGTATCCGTTCTCATGGGAATCGCTCTGACGCTGCCCATCAGCTCGGCGGCCATCGGGATTTCCCTGAACCTGAGCGGTATCGCCGCCGGAGCCGCAGCGGTGGGCTGCGCTTCCAATATGATCGGCTTTGCCGTCGCTTCCTTCCGTGAGAACGGCATCGGCGGCCTTGCTGCTCAGGGACTTGGTACCTCTATGCTGCAGATGCCAAATATTATCCGCAGGCCGGTCATCTGGCTTCCCGCCATTATAACAAGCGCCATACTGGGCCCGATTTCCACCTGTCTTCTTGCCATGCCGAACAACGCTACAGGCTCCGGCATGGGAACCTGCGGTCTGGTGGGGCAGATCATGGCGTTTCAGACCATGACTCAGGACGGATATTCTGTCCCTTACGCCCTGATTCTGATCCTTTTCATGCATATCCTGCTGCCCGGACTGCTTTCATTCGTGATTTCTGAGTTTATGCGTAAGCGCGGATGGATCAGACAGGGGGACATGAAGCTGGACATCTGAGCAGGCACAGGCGCAGATGGATCAGACCTGAAGATATAAAGCCCGATATCTGAGCGCACCCAAACATCCATACGGACTGCAAAAAAGCAGCCTCATCCCGCAATCCCCATCTGCGTCCTGTACATTTTCGCATAGCTTCCGTTCAGCCGCATCAGCTCTTCATGGCTTCCCTTTTCCACGATTTTCCCGCCTTCAATCAGCAGAATCAGATCACAGTCCCGGATGGTGGACAGCCGGTGGGCGATGAGGAAGGAGGTTCGCCCGCTGGCTGCCGTATCCATTGCCCGGCGGATGTGCTGTTCCGTCACCGTGTCCACGGAGCTGGTGGCCTCGTCCAGAATCAGAATGGGCGCGTCGGAAAGAAGGGCCCTTGCGATGGTGAGAAGCTGCCGCTCTCCCTGGCTCAGCTCCGCACCTCCCTGTGTCAGCACGGTATCATAGCCCTGCGGCAGCCTGCGGATGAAGGCGTCAGCCCCGGCCTGCACGGCGGCCTCCCGGATCTTTTCAAAGGGCACGTTTTCCTTTCCGTAGCTGATGTTATCCCGGATGCTCTCTCCGAACAGAGCGGTATCCTGAAGCACCACACCGAAGGCTGACCGGAGATCAGCCATCCGGTAATCCCGCAGGTCATGGCCGTCCAGCAGAATAGCGCCCTCCTGTACGTCGTAAAAGCGGGTCAGCAGATTGATGAGAGTGGTCTTGCCAGCTCCGGTTGGCCCCGCCACCGCCACCCTGGTGCCGGCCGGAATATACAGGCTCACATCCTTCAGCACGGGCTCCTCCGGACGGTAGCCGAAGGTGACGTGCTCCAGCCGGATCTCACCTTTTGGACGGCTGAGAGGCAGCGCATCCGGACGGTCCGCAGGCTCCGGCTCTTCATCAAAGATCTCAAAAATCCGTTCTGCGCCTGCCACTGCGGTCTGAAAGTTATTGTAGATATTGGCGATGTCCACGAAGGGCCTGGTGAACTGTTTGGAATACAGAAGGAAGCTGGAAATGGTTCCCACGGAAAGCTGTCCTGCCGCCGCCATCAGACCGCTCACGATGGCGATGAGCACATAGTTTAAATTGTTGATCACGTTGGTGATCGGCATCAGGTAGCCTGACCAGATCTGCGCTCTGGTTGCCACGCGGCAGAACGCCTCGTTTTTTTCCGCAAAGTCCTCCACCATGTTGCTTTCCTGGCAGAACGCCTTGACGATCCGCAGTCCGGAAATGCTCTCCTCCACCTGGCCGTTCAGACTGCCGAGAAGGGCTTGCTGCTGCCGGAACAGTTTTCTCGTGTGCTTTGTCACCGTCCGGGTCAGAATGAAAATCAGAATCACGGCGATGAGGGCCACACCGGTGAGCAGCACGTTGGAAAACAGCATGGCAAAGAAAATCCCGATGATGGTAAAGCCGTACATCATCAGCTGGGTGAGGGAATCGGAAATGGTGGTGCTGATGTTGTCCACGTCGTTGGTCAGGCGGCTCATCAGCTCCCCATGCTGTCTTGCGTCAAAAAAGGAAAGAGGCAGCTCCTTCATTTTTCCGAACAGGCTGGTTCGGATATGGTAAATCATCCGCTGTCCCGCTGCCGCCATCAGAAACTGCTGAAGAAAACGGACCAGCCAGTCGCCCAGATACAGGCCCGCAAGCAGCGCGATCAGCGCAGCACAGGGGCTCCCCTCATTGATGCGGTTCACCGCCTGCCCGATCAGAAGCGGAGAAAGGATGGCGGAACCGGACGCCAGCGCAGAGCACACAAATACCGGCCCCAGCCCCTGTCTATGCCCTTTGGTCAGTTTCCAGAGACGCAGAAGGGTCCCCTTCATGTTTTTCGGCTTCACGCCCGGCATTCCCCGCTTCAGTTTGTATCCGCTCATGCTTACCTCCCCGTCGGAGCGCCTGCCGCTCCGATCTGCGATTCATAAATGGCCCGGTATACCGCGCACTGCTCCAGCAGCTCCTGATGGCTTCCAAAGCCCTTCACCCTGCCGTCCTCCAGACACAGGATCCGGTCGGCGCGCATCACGGTGGAAATCCGCTGGCTGATCAAAAGCACGGTCATGCCCGCCGTTTCCTGCCGGATTCCCCGCAGAACCCGCGCTTCCGTGTTTGCGTCCAGCGCGCTGGTGCAGTCGTCCAGAATCAGAATCCGGGGCTTTCTCACCAGCGCCCTTGCAATGGAAAGCCGCTGCTTCTGACCACCGGACAGGTTCACGCCGCCCTGGTTCAAATCCGTCTCATAACCGTCCGGAAAGGCGGAGACAAAATCATCGGCACAGGCGATGCGCGCCGCTTTCCGGATCTCCTCCTCCGGGGCGGCTTCGTCTCCCCATCGGAGATTTTCCCGGATCGTTCCGGAAAACAGAAGGGCCTTCTGCGGCACCACGGCGATGGCCCGGCGCAGCCGGTCCGGATCGATTTTTCTCACGTCACATCCGTCGATTTTCACTTGACCGGAGGTGGCGTCATAAAACCGGGGCACCAGGTCCATCAGCGTGGATTTTCCTGACCCGGTAGGGCCGATGATACCGATGGTCTCTCCCGCTTCCGCCTGAAAGCTCACGTCCTCCACTGCGGGCCGGGACGCGGAGGCATAGGTGAAGGAAACCCGGTCAAAGGTCACCTGTCCCCGGATATCGTCCGGGCCGGCGCCGCATTCCGGCAGCTCCTGAACGGGCTTCTCCTTCAGGACTTCCTCCACACGGGCGGAGGAAGCCAGCGCCCGCACCGCCATGTTCAGAATGTTGGATACCATGCCCAGAGAAAAAAGCACCTGGGTCATATAATTGACGGAGGCCATCAGCCTGCCGATCTCCCCGCTGCTTCCCGCCTGTGAAATCCACAGAAGAACCACGATCCCCATATTCACCGTCAGGTTGATGAGCGGGCCGAACACCGCCATGATGCGCATGGCGGATACACCTGCCTGAGCGAAATTTCCCGCCGCGGATGCAAATTTCTCCTCCTCCCGTTCTTCGGCCCGGAAGGCCTTTACCACACGGATGGAGGACAGAAACTCCCGGCTCACCGCATTGAGGCGGTCCAGCTTCTGCTGCAGGATTCCGAACCTGGGATAGCCCAGCTTCATGTTCCCCGCGATCAAGCAGGCGGAAATCAGCAGGATCACCGCGATCATGGGAAGCTGCCGCGGGGTCTGCACGATGATCAGGACGATGGCTCCCACACAGGTGATGGGCGCTTTCATCATGATCCGCATGCAGCCGTTCAGAAAATTCTGGATCTGCGTCACGTCGTTGGTGATTCTCGTGATGATGGAGGAGGGCTGCAGGCGGTCGATATTTTCAAAAGAAAGCGTCTGCACCTTCTCATAAACCTCCATGCGCATTTCCTTTCCGATCAGCTGCGAGGTCTTACTGGCATAAATATTGCGCATGACTGCCCCCACCGCTCCCAGCGCGGCGATCCCAAGCATGCTTCCGCCGTAAAAAAGGATCTGCCTCACATCCCGCTTCGCCACTCCCTCGTCCACGATAAAGGACATAAAGGTGGGCTGCAGCAGATCCGCAAGGGTTTCAATGGTGAGAAAAAAGATCGCCGTCAGGAACATCCCCAGGTGCCTGCGGACATATCTCAGCATCAGCTTCATACGTCTCCTCCATTCCTAAGCGTTTTCCACGCCATACGCTTCCCTCTATTCTGCGTCATCAGCGGCCCAGGCCTCAGCCAGCTTCTCAAGGAGCGGATAAAGCCCCTCCTTTTCCTCCCCGGTCAGGATTCCGAACAGCTCATCCGCCATCCTCTCCCTTTCCTGCCTGGCTTCCACCGCCGCCCGCTCCCCCTCCGGCGTCAGCAGGATGTCCAGGTTCCTCCGGTCCGAGGCGCTGACCTCACGGCGGATCAGGCCGCTTTTTTCCATGTTTTCCAGCTGCTCGCTTAAAGTGGCCGCCCGACGCTCCAGAATCCCGGTCAGCTCCTTCTGGCTCATGCGCCCTTTTTCCTGCAGCAGGATCAGAATCCTCCCCTGCCCGCGGAACCTCCTTTTTCTGTGGTATTGGATATGCGCGCATTTTCGGAATTGATTCAAAAGCATCAGATTTGTGATTTCCATCGTTACCTCCATGTCAGAACGCCTTTCGGCTGACAGATCCGATCAAATAATCAGGCCCCTTAATATTTCTGTTTCCAGTCTACGCCGCTGTATAAAAAATGTCAAGGGACCTGATCATTCGGTGGAAGTGCAGATCGATCTGTAATAAAATCAGCTATTGTTCCGGAGCAGGAATCTGCATGGAAAACCCAAGGGAAAGGACAACCGTCATGGATTTTAAGATACAAAAATGCGGCAGAGACATCGATACCATCGTCGGGCTGATTCAGGCCGTCTATGAACAGATGGAGCAGAATGGTAATTTACAATAAGGATAAAGGGAGCGCGCACCCTCAAGAAAGGAGGTTACACCCCATGAAGAAACAGCCCAAGGGAAAAAATCACAGCCCTGTATGAGCGTCTTTCCCAAGACAATGAGCGAGCCGGGAAAAGCGTGTCAATCGAAAATCAAAAGTGCATTTTGGAGGACTATGCCCGCAAGAATGGCTTTACCAACATCCGGCACTTTACCGACGATGGAGTGCGGGGAACGACTTTCAAGCGTCCGGGGCTGGGCGCTATGCTGGAAGAAATCCGGGCGGGAAATGTGGCTACGGTCATTATCAAAGACCAGAGCAGGATTGGCCGTGATGTTGTCGAAGTGGGGCTTTTGAAGCGCACCTTTGACGAGTACCATGTACGCTTTATTGCGGCGAATGACAATCTTGATACCGACAACGGCTTTGATATAATGTCAATTTTCCGAGATGTGATAAACGAGTGGTATGTTGCCGACACCAGCCGGAAAATCAAGACCGTTTTCAAGTCGAGAATGGAAAAGGGCTTGCGATGCTCCGGCAGCGTCAGCTATGGCTACCTTGCGTCCAAGGAGAACAAGGACGAATGGGTAATCGGCGAGGAAACCGCCGCCGTTGTGCGCCGTATCTTCCACAGTGTTGTTGCCGGGGAGAGTATCGCCAGCATAGCAAGGGCACTCCGCGCCGAGAAAATCCCTATCCCGCCCGAGCATTGGAAGCGGATAGACGCACCCGTCCGGACGGCGAAGTACACAGACTCCTGCGCATGGTCAACGACAACTATCAACTATATCCTCAAACGCCCGGAGTACACAGGACGCAAGGTTTTAGGAAAGACCGTCTGCGAGAACTACAAGACCAAAATCACCCGCAAGACTGCGCCGGAAGAACAGTATATTTTTGACAGGAAGATACCCGTTATTGTGGACGGGGAAACATGGAACACCGTCCAGCGGCTTATGGGAACAAAACGCCGCGCCCCCAAGCGGCAGAACACCCCAAACCGCTTGACCGGGCTTCTCTACTGTGTCGACTGCGGCGCGAAGCTGACCCACCACAGCAGCTTTGTGCAAGGCAAGTATCTGGACGACGCTTTTGTGTGTTCCAGCTACCGCCAGCTTACCCGCGATTGCACCATGCACTATATCCCCACCGCAAAAATGGAAGCCGAGGAGCACCGCCGCCAACAGGAGGAACAGGCGGCAGACGAAGCGCGGTTAGCCCATAACCGGGCATGGCAGGAATGGCGTGAGAAGCGGAAAGTCGCAGAGCCGCCCAAGCCCTAGACGCTGAAAGAGCTTGCCGCCGCGCAGGACGCAGGCCAGCCACTCACGCCAGAGGAAGCGGAACGCCTTGAAGTCAGCCGGAAATCCCGAAGTCCAAGCCCGGTATGAAAACTTCCTTGCTGCAAGGCGGGAGAACTATCACAAAAAGAAGCAGGACGAGAAAGAAGAACAAATCGCATGAGAAGATTGATTGACAATGAGAACCGCCCTATCTATTACCCCGAAGCCCCATGTCGGCCACTATGGGCGGCTGCGGAAAGCCTACCTGGAACAATACCGCCACCGTCTTTATACCGTCCTTGTAGCCAGCGAGAAGCTATACCCCCACCTTGCGGAAACAGGACGGGCGGCGCGGGATATGCTGGACTACTCATGCCCCGCCTTGCCAGAGAAGCGGGAGCCACCGAAGCCCTCAAAGCCGCCGCCCCGATGAAATGGGTAGGTTTGATGAACAACTGCAAGGCGAGAGACGAGGAAATCGTAATGCATGAGCTAATCTATGTTTAACGGTCAAGAGCCGGAGAAAACACCCACAAAAACCCCTACCCAGTAACAGGGGCGCAGAAAGGAGCTTGCATGAGAACAGGGCTTACCAAGCAGGAAAAGACCACCGATATTGGGTTTGACGAGAAAGGCCGCTTCTCTTTCCGTCTGACCGCCCCATACAGTGACGAACACCGGGAAGCAGCGCAGCGGTATGCCGGAGAAAACAATGCCGCCGACAGGCTGAAATGATGTAGATTTGTTCATAGTCTCATGGTATAATTTTTTTAAACAATAGAGCGGCAAATCGGAATTTGCGGAGGTAAGTAATGAGCGAAGTTTATTTTTCAAATAATAGCTTACTGATTAGAAGTATGGAAGTCGATGATGCTAAAATAATATACGATACATATTTATCATATGGGTGGC
>DWYY01000116.1 GCA_019118445.1 Candidatus Eisenbergiella merdipullorum
AATCGTCTTTTCCTTTTCCACATACAGCTTCTGCATCTGGGCCACAATACTCCAGCCGCCGCCAAAGGTAAAACAGCCAAACTGAAAGAACTGCCCGAACAGCTTCAGAGCTTTTTTCCAGGTTTTCATTCCTGTATCACCTCCTGTTTCAGAAGCTGGATGAACCGATCGTTTACCGAATCATTTTTCCTGACAGGCTCCGACGACATTCCCGGAAGCCAGTGGCACTCCCCGCATACATCTACCCCGATGACCTCGTGGGAACAAAGCAGGCTCCTAAGGATCGCCTGCATTGTTTCCATGGACATTTCTCCCTGATCCCAGTCCGTGATCTCCTCCTTTCGAGAAAGCACATCCTTATCAATGGAAATATAAATTGGAAGCGCGCCATATTTTCCTTCCAGCTGCGTATCTGAAAAGTATTCCCACGTTTTCTCCGCTTCCAGGACGTCCGGCGTAAAACCGACGATCCGTTCCCGGTAGGTGGGTTCCACCTCCCGCAGATACTGTGCATCCGTGCCAATCAGGACCGCCATCTTCGCATACAGGTTATGATCCAGCACATCCCGCACCCAGGAGCCGCAGCTCAGAATATCGCCGAACCTGGACCGCTGCAGATCCGTATGGTGGTCAAACAAGATGAGGACAAAATCCCTGTCGATCTTATCCGTCCAGAACTTGCTCACATAATGAAAATTTCCGGAATCAATGAAATGAAGCCCCTCCGGCGGCAGCCCTGCCAGCCTTTCCCGGATCTGTCCGGCAGCCGCTTCGTCACAGTATCCGTTAACCCCGGACATATCCGTACAGTCGATCCACAGATGTGGTTCTTTCTTCCAGAACTTTTCCATCTCATATACATGGGTAAAATTCATCAGGACGATCGGTCCGGCCTCTGTCCGTTCTTTCTGAATCCCGTCGTTCAATCCCTGACCTCCATTGTCCTCCTGCAGCCTGTCCGCCTGTTACAGGATCGTTTCCATCCCGATCTTCTGCGGCTTCAGGCCGCAGGCTTCATAGAACCTCATCGCCTTTTCATTGCAGCTCCAAACGTTCAGCGTCACATTATAGCAGCCCTGCTCTCTTGCATACGCGAGCACGCTTTCATACAGGGTCCTGCCGATATGCTGTCCCCTCAGCTTCTCATCCACACACAGATCGTCGATATAAAGCGTCTTGATATCTGTCATGATGTTATGGTTCAGATACTGCTGGAAAATGCAGAAAGCATATCCCATGACCTCATCCTTTTCATCCACTGCCACAAAAATCGGCCGGGAATCATCGCAGATCAGCTCCAGGAGCTGTTCGTCTGTATATTTTTTCTGCCCGTAGCGGAACAGATCCGGCCTCCCGTCATGATGCACCTTTTCCACCTGCATCAACAGCTCATCGATCCGTCCCATATCCTTTTCCTGTGCTCTTCTCACTCTCATTTCTGCCTGTTTCCTGCCTTTCCTGCCGCGGGAGAGCGACAAATTCATTCCTTCTTCTGGTACGCAAAGTCCGCATGCAAAGTCTGCATGCACTGTTTCTATTTTAAGAGTCTGAAAAAAGTTTGTCAACAAACAGGAAGGTTCCCACAAGGAGCGGAGAATGTGGGTAAAAGGTCAATGAGAAGGATTGGAAAAAGAAAAGGTCTGTGATAGAATAGAAGCCGGAATTTTCAGAAGATGAAAGAAGGAAAAATGTCATGGAAAATCTGATCTTCAGTCTGAATGCGACGGTTCCTGTGTTTCTGATGATGGTCCTCGGCATGTTGTTTAAAAAACTGGGGTGGATCGATGAAGCCTTTGCTTCCAAAATGAACCAGTTCGTATTTCTTGTCCCTCTGCCGGTGCTGCTGTTCCACGATCTTGCCACCGTGGACTTAGGAGAGGTCTGGGACTTCCGTTTTGTCGCCTTCTGCTTTGTGGTCACGGCGGCCAGCATCGCCATCGCAGCCGTCCTTTCCTGTTTGATAAAGGATAAGGGACAGCGCGGGGAATTTATCCAGGCCTCCTACCGGAGCAGCGCCGCCCTCCTGGGGATCGCGCTGACGACAAATATCTACGGGGACGCGGGCCTTGTTCCCCTGATGATCATTGGCAGCGTGCCGCTCTATAATGTCATGGCAGTGGTGGTCCTCTCTGTTTTTTCTCCGGAACGGGCTCAGAAGAGCGGCCATAACAGAGGGCTCTGGAAGAGCACCCTAAAGGGGATCGTGACAAATCCCATCATCCTGGGGATCGCCGCCGGGTTCCTCTGGTCCCTCCTCCGGCTTCCCATGCCTTCGATCCTGGAAAAAACCGTATCCAATATAGGCAATCTTGCCACGCCGCTGGGGCTCATGGCGATGGGCGCCACCTTCCGTCTGGATAAGGCGGTGGGACAGGCAAAACCCGCTATCGCCGCATCCTTTATCAAGCTCATCGGCTTCTGCGTCCTCTTTCTCCCTCTCGCCGCCTGGATGGGTTTCCACGGGGAGGAAATGGTCTCCATCCTCATCATGCTTGGTTCCGCCACCACGGTGAGCTGCTATGTGATGGCGAAAAACATGGGGCACGACGGCACGCTCACCTCCAGCGCCGTCATGCTGACCACTCTGTTTTCCGCCTTCACCATCACCGGCTGGCTGTTCCTGTTAAAGAGTATGGGGCTTGTGTAAGGAGGCCGCCGTCTTATGGCCGCTGCCCTGCAAGGATCTTTTCGATCAGTCCGGATGCCTGGCTTTTGGTGAGATTCTTCACATCCCAGGTCACCGTCAGCTTCTTCTGGACAGCAAGGCGGGAAAGGAAACCGATCTGCTTAGGGGTCGCAGGGGCCTCAGCCACATATTTGGGCGCTTCCGAAAGGGGGACCGGCTGGAACACCCGGGGCTGGAGGCTTTCATAGTAATGGGCCAGCGTCTGATACAGCTTTGCCGTCGCCAGCGCGTCATGATAGGCGCGGTGGGCGGAACTGTTCACGATGGAATACTTCGCACAGAGCGCCTCCAGGCTGTTGGACTGTCTGCCCTGGTGCACGCTCCGCGCGATCTTCAGCGTATCGATTCCCTGCTTTTCAAAGGAAAAACCCTGGAGCTTCGCCTGATTTTTCACAAATCCGTAATCGAACAGGATATTATGCCCGACCAGCACCTCATCCCCGCAGAAATCCAGAAATGCCGGGATCACCTTTTCCTTGGGCGCGGCATCCTCCAGCATTTCGTTGGTGATCCCAGTGATCTCCGTGATCCGCGCTGAAACCGGCTCTGAAGGCTTTACGAAGCTGATAAACCGTTCGCACACCTTTCCGTCATGCACCTTCAGCGCTCCGATCTCAATAATTTCATCCGTTTCCGGGCTCAGTCCCGTCGTTTCCACATCAAACGCAAGATATGATCTCAACATTTCTGTTGTTCCTTTCCATTTTTTTCCGTAAAGTATACGCCTATTTTATCACCTCTCATTTTGCGGGACAATCCCAAAAGCCGGCAAAACCGGGCAAAATTTCTCATTTCCTTCTTCTGTTCATACATAATGCATACTTCCTCCGGCTGCCGGAAATACTGACTGATACCGGAAGGACGGCGACCCTTGCAGTCCGGCACGTCAGAGCCTTCCGGCCGGAAAGGAAAACGCGTATGAAAAAAGCAAGAGACCAGAAGCCGGTGCGCACCATGCCGGAAGGCGTATATGAAGGCGGCCTGCCGGAACCGCCCCTCACGCAGGATGCGGCCCGGAAAAACGAAGAAATCGCAGAGGATTTTCAGGGAAACGGCTATCCCCTTCCCACACCCCGGCAGGGAAAACGGCGGACAGAGCGCTGACGCGCCGTCCGCCGTTTTCCCTTTTTCTTAATTTCCGCCGGAATATCCCGGATTTCGGAAAGTCCATCCTTTCCTCGTCTTCACGCCTCCATGGCTTCCAGCTTCAGTCCCAGCAGCCGTCTCGCATTTCCTGCGAAAATCAGCCGCCGGTCCTCTTCTCCGATATGTTCTCCCAGTACCGCATGCACATACATCCCCGGATTGGTGATGGGATAATCCGTCCCGAACAGGAACTTGCCGGCTCCTGCCGTCTGGATCCCCTTACGCAGCAGTCCGTAACGGAACAGACCTGTACCGGACAGATCCAGATATGCGTTTTCATATTTTACCAGCCGCTCCAGATGCATCAGAAAAGATGGCCGTTCCTGCGGATGTGCGGCCACGAAAGTGACTTGCGGGTTTTGCGCGATCATGGTTTCCATCTGCTCCTGCTGCTCCGCCATCGTGTGATAGCTCACCACCATGCCATATTCTCCTGCAAGCGCAAGAATTTCTCTCAGTTCCGGGCTGGCATAGTCCATCCCAAACTCCGCCCAGCCGTGCATATAAGGAACCAGCTCCCCGATCAGCAGACAGCCGTTTTCATGCATCCATTCCAATGTTGCCAGCGATTCCTCCACGAATGCCGGATGAATATGGAAGCCGGGCGTATAAAAACCGCCATATTTTTCTTTTACTTCCATTGCCTGTTCGTTCAAGCGGCGAAGAGGTTCGAAGCCTTTCTTTGGATCATAGGCTTCCCTGCTCAGCACCGACCCGCAGATGTGGGTGATCCCAGCCCGCCGCAGATCTTCCGCCGCCTCCTGATACGTCAGAGAAAAGCTTTCCAGATACATGCAGAGATTCTCCTCTGCTGTCAGATATGGGTGCACATGAAAATCGATGATCCCGTAATCCGTTTCTTTTTCCATAAGGCTCGTATCCCTCCTGTTTTTTTTGATTTCTTCCTGTTATGCCAGGAAATCCTCAATGATCACCGCTTCCGCCTCTTCCTCCGTCAGTCCGAAGGTGCGAAGCTTCAGGATCTGGTCATTGTTGATCCTTCCGATCGCCGCCTCGTGGATGATCTGAGCATCCACATTTCTGGCATTGATCTCCGGAATGGAAGAAATCTGCGCCTGATCCATGATGATGGAATCGCACTGCACATGCGCATGACAGAGCGCGTTTCCGATGGCGATGGGATGGAAGGTCTGCACTGAAGTTCCCTTGGCGACCGAACGCGAAACGATCTGCGCCGAGCTGCCCGCGCCGTTTAACTCCACCGTCATGTCGGATACTGCAGTCTGCCGATCATGGGTCATCAGCTTTTCCATCACGTAGAGCTTCGCGTTTTCCCCCAGAGTGACCTCCGTTTTTCTCACAGTGGAATCCACGCCGCCGATCTGGGCGGTGTCCAGATTGAATACAGCGTCTTCTTCCAGATAAATCTGTGTGACGGGATTCAGGATCTTTTCTCCCGTTCCTTCCCCTTCTCCGTAATGCTTTTCCGCATAGGTCACGGTAGCGCCTTTTCCCACGTGAAAGGCGTGGATGCCGTCGTGTCTTGCGGCGTCGCACCCTGCGTTATGAATGCCGCAGCCCGCTACGATGGTCACATTTGCGCCGCCTTCAATATAAAAATCATTGTACACGATATCCGTCATACCGGTGGCATTTACCACAACGGGGATGTGCACCTGTTCTCCCTGGGTCTCCTTGCTGATATACACATCGATCCCCTGTTTGTCCTTTTTCCGGCGGATCTTGATATGGTCCGTATCCCCGTGGCAGAGGGCCTGCCCGTTATATCTGAGGTTATATGCGCCCTCCTGTTTAAAGCCGTAATCATCTATTTTCTTCAGAATTCCGTCAGTTACCGCATCCAGCTTCATTGCCGTTACCTCTTTTCCTGCCGCTCCAAGCGGCATTTTTTTCCAAGATGAGATCCAAAGGATTTCATCTGCCTTCCACCTGGTCCATACAGGTACAGCTTGTCTCCTCCAGAAACAGCTTAGGGAGAATCTCTTCCCTGCTTCCGATCTCTTCTACCTTTCCGTCACGCACC
>DWYY01000117.1 GCA_019118445.1 Candidatus Eisenbergiella merdipullorum
AGGATGAAGACCATGATGAAGATCACGCCCTTCACAAAGACCCACGCCTTGGTATTCTTGATCCATACCATGATATGATACACGACGAAGGAAATGATGATGATCTCGACGATATCCGTTACTCTCAGCGACGGAACATGCGCCAGATATTTGTCCACAAAAGATCGAATCAGCTCCATTTTTCCCTAATCCCGCTGTCTGTACGCAGCGTCCCTCGTATTCGTATGCCTTACCCTCCGGTTGCTCCGCTGCGTGGTTATTTTCTTTACCTTCTTTTCCGGCGTGGTTACCGCCAGCTTTGGTACCGCTTTCACATAATAATAATATTCGTCATCCTCAAACTGTACCTTTTCCGTTCTGGAATAGTCCAGATTAAACCGGAAGAACTGCACCACAGAGGAAACGCACACAGCTCCCACGCTTCCCAGCAGCACGCCCAGGATGGAAAAATCCGCATTATAGATCAAATCTCCCACCAGGATCACAACAATATCCAGGAGCGCGCCCGATATGATCGCGATGGTCCAGGAATAGTCCACTGACAGCCTTCTCACCAGATAGACCAGGATCGTCGTCACCACAAAGGCGGCGGCGATGATCAGCATTTCACGGTTTCCGAACACGCCGTCCAGGATCTCCCTGATGCGGGTGACCATCGACTCCACGGCCGTTGCGCTGAGAAGCGAAGCGTTCATGCTCATATAGCTGATCAGATAATAAACGATCACGCCGCAGACCACCGCGACGGCAGAAAGCGGATTTCCCAGAAGCCCGGCCAGGATCGGCGCCGCATATGGGATCTTGACCGCGAACAGGAGCGGCGTGATCAGGACCAGCACAGCTCCCTTAGGGGTAAACCGCAAATACAGCAGGAACAGCAGCAGGAAAACGACGAGCGCCACTCCCGCGCATTCCAAGGATACCTCATACAAATGCAGCGTAACGAAGGCAGCCGCCGCAAGAAGGGTAAAGCCCCGCGGCATAAAAGAACACACCAGCGCGGTGATCAGGACCGCTGCGGCTCCGTCGATCTGACTCATATAGCCGAGCTTTGCGTTGACTGCGAGCAGGCTTATCAGCGCCAGCACAAATTTCAAAAGCGGCACTGCATATTCTTCATGTTTCACATAAAAATTGCGGATATATTCCCGCGCCACAAGCAATGATGTCGTCATACACGTTCCTCACAGGAATGCAGGCACAGCCTCTATTCCTCTTCTTCCTCACTCCCGTCCACCTCATTCAGCATCCGGTCAAAAAGGACCGAATCCTTGTGGGCCTTCGCATAGGTGATATGCGCGACCACCCACGTCGCCAGCAGATAGCCCCCGCACAATATCACATATGCCGTAAGCACCTGCCTGCCCAGCTTCATAAGCGCATCTACGTCCACTGCATAGAGTATGGACGTCATTTCATCAATCCGGTAAAGCAGCCAGATCCCGGCCAGAAGACAGAAAGCGATCGTCGTCCCGATCCACGTCTTGAGAAGCTGAAAACCCACATAATCACTTCTGAAAAATCCGCAGATTTCCTCATCCTTTTTTCCTCTGCCGGCCTCATACGCGGCCATGCGGGTCATAACTGCCACTTTTTTTTCATTGATCATGGTAAGATTACAGCCCCTTTCCAATCGCCAGAGTGATAAAGAATACGCGCCGCACCCCCGCCCTGCGGCACTCCAGCGCAGCAGCGTCGATCGTGCTGCCGGTGGTATAGATGTCATCGATGATTACAATCGTATTTAATTTTACATCATCCTGCACTATTTTAAAAGCCTTTTTCAAATTATTTTGACGCGCCGCCCCTTCCAGCTCCTTCTGGGGACGGGTATTTTTCACCCGCACCAGATACCCGGAAAGGACGGGGATATCCAGCCTCTTCCCCAGGTTCTGCGCCAGCAGGGCGGCCTGGTTATAGCCTCTCGCCTTCTCCCGCTCCGGATGGAGGGGAATGGGGATAAGGGCGTCCGGATGCCAGGAAAGGATCAGGCCGCCCAGATTTTCCGCCAGCATCCGTCCCAGAAAATCCGCATATTCCCTGCGTCCCGCATATTTAAAACGATAGATCGTCTGCCGGATGCACGCGTAGGTATACAGGGCGGCCCCCCTGTCATACATGTGCCTTCTGCGGCTGCAGTCATAACAGTATTCCGCACCCTCCTCATTAAGCTGCTTTCCGCACTTCAGGCAGCGCGGCTCCCCGACAGGAATGAGCGCATCCTTGCAGGAAGCGCAGATATCCCTCCCAAAGGGCCGCACCGGCCTGTCACAGACCGGACATCTGCGCGGAAACAGAAGGTCTGTCAGTATCTGAAAAAATTTTTTATGAATTTTCATCCGGCTCCTTTACCGCCATGATTTCCCGGATCCTCACATCCAGACCCGTAAAGCGCTTCGCTTCGTTTTCATTTCGGATCATATCCCGGACTACCTGCCTGCTCCCCAGTATGGTCACGCAGTCCTTTGCTCTCGTCACTCCCGTATAAAGGAGATTTCTGTTAAACAGCAGGCGGGGGCCTCCCAGAAGCGGCATGATCACCGCTGGATATTCGCTCCCCTGCGACTTATGGATGGTGATCGCATAGGCCAGCTCCAGCTCCGCCGTCTGCTCAAAGGAATAGGTCACACGGCGCTGTTCATCAAACTCCACCGTCAGAGTCCTGGCATACTCGTCAATCTGGCGCACGATCCCCATATCCCCGTTGAAGATTCCGACGCCGTGATCCACAGGAATGCCATAACGGCTTACGACCTCCCATTCGAGCTGATAATTATTTTTGGTCTGCATCACCTTATCCCCTTCCCGGAAGAGCACGGAGGCGGACTGGTACTCCTTTTTGGAACCATCCTCAGGATTCAGATGCGCCTGCAGGATGCCGTTGAGCGTCTCCGCCCCCAGATTCCCTTTGCGCATGGGGGTGAGCACCTGAATGTCAAAAGGCCCGGCGTGCACATAGCCCGGCAGCATCTCCCGGATCAGAAGGATCATATGTTTGTAGATGACCTGCACGTTGTCCCGCTCCAGAAAGAAAAAATCCTGGCTCTTATTATCCAGCGCGATCTCCTTTCCTTCATTGATCCGGTGTGCGTTGACCACGATGTCGCTCTCTCCCGCCTGGCGGAAGATCTTTTTCAGCTCCACCACGGGAAACGCCCCGCTCAGGATGAGATCACGCAGCACCTGACCTGGCCCTACTGAAGGAAGCTGATTCACATCCCCCACCAGCACCAGCCGGGTCCCCGGCGTGACCGCCTTCAGGAGCGCTTGGAAAAGCTGGATATCCACCATGGACATTTCATCCACGATCACCACGTCCGCCTCCAGCGGATTATCAGCGTTGCGTTCAAAATGCGCCCTTCCCTGCAGGAGACCGACGTTCCCGTTTTCTTCCGGCATGCCGCTCAACTCCAGAAGACGGTGGATGGTACGCGCCTCATATCCCGTGGCCTCCGTCATACGTTTCGCCGCCCGTCCGGTCGGTGCGGCGAGAAGGATGTCCATTCCCTCCGCTTCAAAATAATGGATGATGGTATTGATAGTGGTGGTCTTTCCTGTTCCCGGTCCTCCGGTCAGGATCATGACGCCGTTTCTGACGCACTCCAGCACCGCCTGCCGCTGCAGCGCTTCCAGCTCGATCCCCAGCCCGCGCGCCAGCCTGCCGATATCGGAAAGCAGCTTTTCCTCCTCCGACGCAAGGAATCCCCCCTCAGGCTCGAAGCTCACATTCAGTTCTTCCAGCATTCTGGCACAGGAAAGCTCCGCATAATAAAACACCGCCGCATAGACGAACGCTTCTTCCTGTTCCTGTTTGATCACCAGCTTCCGCTCCATCGCCAGATTTGGGATCTGAATGGCCACATATTCCTTAGGCAGCCCGAGAAGCTGCGCCGACTTTTCTTCCAGCATGGTCTTGGGCAGGCAGGTGTTCCCGTCCGCCGCAGCAAGCTGCAGGGTGTAGAGGATCCCGCTGCGGATACGGAAATCGGAATCCGTATGGATGCCGATCCTGGCCGCCAGCTCATCCGCCCTGCGGAATCCGATGCCGTCTATGTCCTCCGCCAGACGGTAGGGATTTTCTTCCAGGATATGGTAGACTTCCATTCCGTATGTCCGGTATATCTTCATGGCGAGGCTGTTGGAGATCCCGTACTTCTGCAGGTAGATCATCGCTTCCCGCATTTCCTTCTTTTCTTCCATCTGCGCGCCGATCTCCATGGCCTTTCGCTCGCTGATGCCCTTGATCTCGGAAAGTCTTTCCGGCTCCTGCTCCACGATACGGAAGGTGTCCCGGCCGAATTTTTTTACGATCCGCGCCGCAAGGGAAGGACCGATCCCCCGGATGGCTCCGGAACCCAGATATCTCTCGATGCTCTGTTCGTCCTCCATGACCGTTTCCACGTAACTGTCCACCTTAAACTGGCTCCCGTAGACGGCATGTTCCACATAACCGCCCGAAAGCTCCAGGCCCTCCCCTTCGTCAATGGCCTGAAAAGTGCCGACGCAGGTAACCTCTTCTCCGTCCGCGATCAGTTCAAAAACGGTGTAGCCGTTTTCCGCATTCCTGTATATGATATGATCCACATATCCGGCTACTTTCTCCATCATCCGCCTCCCTGCCAGATAAACAAAGGCTGCCCCTTAGGAGCAGCCCAAACGTCCTTCTCTTCCGTTCTTTCTCAGATCTCGTCCTTATATCCGCCCAGAAATTCCACATATTTTCCGGTGCCGATGGCAACCGCCGTCATCGGGTCCTCCGCTGTCATGGTATTGATCCCGGTCTTCTCACTGATCAGTTCCTCCAGACCGCGCAACAGGCTTCCGCCTCCGGTCAGGACGATTCCTCTGTCCGCGATATCCGCCGCAAGCTCCGGAGGCGTCCTCTCCAGAACACTGTGGATGGCTTCCACGATCTGGAGGGTAGGCTCTTTGAGGGCTTCTTCCGTCTCTTCCGAAGATACCTTCACCGTCTTGGGAAGGCCCGTCACGAGATTACGGCCTCTCACATCCATATAATCGGGCTCCGGCCTCTTATACGCGGAGCCGATCTTGATCTTGATGTCCTCCGCCGTCCTCTCGCCAATGAGCAGATTATGTTTCTTTCTCATATAGCGGACAAGCGCCTCATCGAAATCATCCCCGGCAATCTTGATGGACGCGCTGACCACCGTGCCGCCCAGGGAGATCACTGCGATATCAGAGGTTCCGCCTCCGATATCCACGATCATGTTGCCGCAGGGACGGGAAATATCGATCCCCGCTCCGATCGCCGCCGCGATCGGCTCCTCAATGATGGAAACCTCACGCGCTCCTGCCTGATAGGTGGCATCTTCAACGGCCTTCTTCTCCACCTCAGTCACACCGCTGGGAACGCAGACCGCGATCCTGGGCTTGCGGAAGGTCTTCCGTCCCAGAGCCTTCTGGATAAAGTGCTTCAGCATTTTCTCCGTAACGGTATAATCGGAAATCACGCCCTGGCGCAGCGGCCTGACCGCAACGATATTGCCAGGGGTACGTCCCAGCATCAGCCTCGCGTCTTCACCGATCGCCTTGATCTTGTTCGTGTCCCTGTCAAAAGCCACCACGCTGGGCTCCTTCAGGACCACGCCTTTTCCTCTGATATATACCAGTATGCTGGCCGTGCCCAGGTCGATTCCAATATCCGTATACTGCATAATTTCCTCCATTCCCAAATGAAGACAGCGCAGAAAGCTGCATTCCCTCTCCTGCGCGCTGTCGTCTCTATTCTATTATGGACCAATCCGACGTGAATCAAGCAATCATATTCCACATTTTACGGTGTATTCAAAATCATGTCATTCTATCGTCAAAATAGTGTTTTCTTTTTCCATGCAGAATATACCGTCTGTTATTATAACCTAAAAGCACGGCATTGGAAAGCATTTTCATAAAAATTTAAGGTTTTGCGCGTTCCAGCATCTTCTTCACATAATAACCCGTGTAGGACGCGGGGTTCTGAGCCACCTCCTCCGGCGTTCCCTGCGCGACCACGGTTCCTCCGCCGTCACCTCCTTCCGGTCCCATATCGATGATATAGTCCGCCGTCTTGATCACATCCAGATTGTGCTCAATGACGATGACGGTGTTTCCGCCGTCCGCCAGCCGATGGAGGATCTCAACTAGCTTGTGCACATCCGCGAAATGCAGACCCGTGGTGGGCTCATCCAGAATGTAAATAGTCTTCCCTGTACTGCGCCGGCTCAGCTCCGCAGCCAGCTTGATGCGCTGCGCCTCGCCGCCTGAAAGGGTGGTGGAGGGCTGGCCCAGCTTTACATAGGAAAGTCCCACGTCATAGAGCGTCTCTATTTTTCTGCGGATGGATGGCACATTTTCAAAGAAGGGAACAGCTTCCTCCACGGTCATGTCCAGCACATCGAAAATGCTCTTTCCCTTGTATTTCACGTCCAACGTTTCCCGGTTATAGCGCTTGCCGCCGCAGACCTCGCAGGGCACATATACGTCCGGGAGGAAATGCATCTCGATCTTGATGATCCCGTCTCCGCTGCAGGCCTCGCAGCGGCCGCCCTTCACGTTGAAGCTGAACCGGCCCTTCCGGTATCCTCTCGCTTTCGCGTCCGGAGTGGAAGCGAACAGATCGCGGATCATGTCGAACACGCCGGTATAGGTCGCCGGATTGGACCGGGGCGTCCGGCCGATGGGGGACTGATCAATGTCGATCACCTTGTCAAGCTGTTCGATTCCCTCGATACCCTTATTTTTCCCGGGGATCGTCCTTGCATGGTTCAATTCCCTCGCCAGCGTTTTATAGAGGATCTCATTGACCAGGGAGCTTTTCCCGGAGCCGGAAACGCCTGTCACACAGGTCATCACGCCCAGCGGGAAGCTGACGTCGATATTTTTCAGGTTGTTTTCCGCAGCACCCTTCACTTTGATCCATCCGGTGGGCTTCCTGCGCTGTGCCGGTACTGGGATGTAAAGCTCCCCGCTCAGGTACTTTCCCGTGATGGACGCGGGATTTTTCATCAGCTCCTGAGCCGTTCCGCATGCCACCACCTCTCCGCCATGGGAACCGGCTCCCGGCCCGATATCCACGATGTAGTCCGCTGCCAGCATGGTATCCTCGTCATGCTCCACCACAAGCAGGGTATTTCCCAGATCCCTGAGGCTTTTCAGGGTGTTCAGCAGCTTATCATTGTCCCGCTGGTGCAGGCCGATGCTGGGTTCGTCCAGGATATAACAGACCCCTACCAGGCCGGAGCCGATCTGAGTGGCCAGACGGATCCTCTGCGCCTCGCCGCCGGACAAGGTTCCCGTCGCCCTCGCCAGAGAAAGGTAATCCAGTCCCACATCCACCAGGAAGCCCACACGGGCCTTGATCTCCTTTAAAATCTGCCCTCCGATCAGAAGCTGCTGGCTGGTCAGCTCCATTTTGTCCAGGAATGCCTGAAGGTCCCGGATGGAGAGGGAAGTGATCTCATAAATATTCTTCCCGCAGACCGTAACGGCCAGCGCGCCTTTTTTCAGACGCATTCCCTTGCAGGCGGGACAGGGCGTGATGCTCATGAACGTCTCATATTCCTGTTTGGAGATCTCTGATGCAGTCTCCCGGTATCTTCTTTCCACGCTCTTGACCAGGCCCTCAAAGGCTACCGGATATATACCCCTGCCCCTCTGGCCCTGATAATGAACCTCCACTTCATGGCCTCCCGTACCGTTGATCAGGATGTTCTTCACCTTGTCACTGTACTGCTCAAAGGGGGTATCCAGGCTGAAATGATATTCCTTGGCCAGCGCCTGGAGAATGGCATTGGTAAAGCTGCCGGGTTCGTTGCAGGACTGCCAGCCCATAACGACGATGGCGCCATCATTGATGCTCTTGCTCTTATCCGGGATCATCAGATCCACATCGAATTCCATCTTGTAGCCCAGGCCGTAGCACTCCGGACAGGCGCCGAAGGGATTGTTGAAAGAAAAGCTTCTGGGTTCGATCTCATCGATGCTGATCCCGCAGTCCGGGCAGGAAAAGCTCTGGCTGAAGGTCATGAGCTCTCCACCGATCACATCCACGAACAGCAGGCCGTCCGTGAGCGCCAGCACGTTTTCAATGGAGTCCGCGAGCCTTCTGTCGATCCCGGGCTTTACCACAAGGCGGTCCACCACGATCTCGATGTTGTGCTTGATATTTTTATCCAGTTTGATCTCTTCCGACAGCTCATACAGGCTCCCGTCCACCCGGACGCGCACATAGCCGCTCCGCTTCGCGCGCTCCAGCACTTTGGCGTGTTCTCCTTTCCGCCCTCTGACCACCGGGGCCAGAAGCTGGATCCGGGTTCCTTCCGGCAGCGCCATGATCTGGTCCACCATCTGATCCACGGACTGCTTTTTGATCTCTTTACCGCACTTGGGACAGTGCGGGATGCCGATGCGGGCATAGAGCAGACGAAAATAATCGTAAATCTCCGTCACCGTCCCCACCGTGGAGCGGGGGTTGCGGTTGGTGGATTTCTGGTCAATGGAAATGGCAGGGGAAAGGCCCTCGATCTTGTCCACATTGGGTTTCTCCATCTGCCCCAGGAACTGCCTCGCGTAAGAAGACAGGGATTCCATATATCTTCTCTGGCCTTCCGCGTAGATCGTGTCGAAGGCAAGAGAGGATTTTCCCGAGCCGGACAGGCCGGTCAGGACCACCAGCTCATTTCTCGGGATATCCACGTCGATATTTTTCAGGTTGTGTTCTTTTGCGCCTCTGATCCTGATATACTCTCGGGGCCTCATCTTTATGCTTTCCTGTTCCATTTTTTCCTCCATTTCGAAGCGCTGCCACGCTGTCGGAACGCAGATTCCGCGGCAAAAGCCGAATCTCCGATCCGGCGCTTCGATCTGTATTATACTTCCTCTATTTTCTGCAAGGTCTTTTTCAGATCCACCATTTTGTCACGCAGTTCGGCGGCAGCCTCGAAATTCAGCTCTGAAGCTGCCTTCTTCATTTTCTTCTCCACATCCGCGATGAGCTTTGTGAGCTCCTTCTCGTCCATGGATTCCGGGTCCTTTTCAAAACGGACCTCTTCCTTCGCGATCTCCTTGGAAATGCTGATCAGATCGCGCACGCTCTTTTTGATGGTCTGCGGCGTGATGCCGTGTTCCTCGTTATATTTCTGCTGGATCACGCGCCTGCGGTTGGTTTCGTCGATGGCCGCGCGCATGGAATCCGTTATCGTATCCGCATACATGATCACATGGCCTTCCGCGTTTCTCGCGGCACGGCCGATGGTCTGGATCAGCGAAGTCTCCGAACGCAGGAATCCTTCCTTGTCCGCATCCAGAATGGCGACCAGCGAAATTTCCGGAATATCCAGTCCTTCTCTGAGCAGATTGATGCCCACCAGGACATCGAACACATCCAGCCGCATGTCCCGGATGATCTCCGACCGTTCCAGGGTATCAATATCCGAATGCAGATATTTCACCCGGATGCCAACCTCTCTCAGATAATCGGTCAGATCCTCCGCCATCCGCTTGGTCAGCGTGGTCACCAGTATCTTATTGTGCTTTTCGATCTCTTTTCGGATCTCGCCCACCAGATCGTCGATCTGCCCCTCCACAGGGCGCACCGACACCTCCGGATCCAGCAGTCCCGTGGGACGGATGATCTGCTCCACCCGGTTCAGCTCATGCGCTGCCTCATAATCGGAAGGCGTGGCGGATACGAACAGCATCTGGTCGATATGCGATTCAAATTCCTCAAAATTCAGCGGCCGGTTGTCCAGAGCGGAAGGCAGGCGGAAGCCGTACTCCACCAGCGTGTTCTTCCGGGAACGGTCTCCCGCGTACATCCCCCGGATCTGCGGGATCGTCATATGAGACTCATCGATGATAATCAGGAAATCATCCGGGAAGAAGTCCAGCAGCGTCATGGGCGGTTCTCCCGGCGCGGTGCCGTTCAGATGCCGGGAATAATTTTCGATTCCGGAACAGAATCCCGTCTCCCGCAGCATCTCTATGTCGAAGTTCGTCCGCTCCGAAATCCTCTGCGCCTCCAGCAGCTTGTCCTGGCTCTTAAAATACCGGATCCGCTCCTCCAGCTCTTTTTCAATGTTTTCACAGGCAATATTGATCCTGTCCTGGGAGACCACGTAATGCGACGCCGGGAAAATGGCCACATGCTCCAGGGTGGAAACGAGGCGGCCGCTCAAAGGATCCACCTCGGCGATGCGGTCGATCTCATCCCCAAAAAATTCCACCCGGATCAGGTGATCTCCTCCCTGGGCCGGATTGATCTCCAGCACATCCCCGCGCACCCGGAAACAGCTTCTTCCCAGATCCATATCGTTCCGGTTATACTGGATATCGATCAGCTCCCGGATGACCGCGTCCCGGTCCTTCGTCATCCCGGGCCGCAGCGACACGATCTTGTCCTTGTATTCGTCCGGGCTGCCCAGTCCGTAGATACAGGACACGCTGGCCACTACCACCACGTCCCTGCGCTCCGCAAGGGAAGCCGTAGCCGACAGGCGGAGCTTGTCGATCTCGTCGTTGATGGCCGAATCCTTTGCGATATAGGTGTCCGAGGAAGGCACATAAGCCTCCGGCTGATAATAGTCGTAGTAGGACACAAAATATTCTACCGCATTGTTCGGGAAAAATTCCTTGAACTCCCCGTAAAGCTGTCCGGCCAGCGTTTTATTGTGGGCGATCACCAGCGTGGGCCGATTCAGCGCCTGGATGATGTTCGCCATGGTAA
>DWYY01000118.1 GCA_019118445.1 Candidatus Eisenbergiella merdipullorum
ACCCCAGGCCGCAGATGAGGATTTCCCCCTTCCGCTCTCCCTTTTTCAGGGAAAAGCTTTTCCGGAACAGCGGAGCCTGTACGTGATGAATATAGGTGGAGCGCTCTCTGCACTCGCTGACAAATTGCTTAGAAAATATCATGATTACCCCTCCTTAGGATTTCCCCCCTGGTGTCCGATCATCCCCGCAAGCTTGAAATCCTTCATGTGATGCCGGATGATATGATCCATATACGACATGATCATTTTGGCTGTAAGCTGATATCCGCAGGGATGCATATGGCCGTTATAATAGAACAGCTCTTTAAAATCCCGATCATAAACAGGGCCGTATTTCCGCAGATCTATCACATATGAATTGCTGAAAAAATCTGCCATATCGTACATGAGCGCCGCATGCCGGTCGGCGGCCTCCGGCTGTCTGTCCGTTTCCTGCGGCATCGTTACAAAAAAGAACTTGGCATCTTTCTGGATTTCCTTCAGCCTCTGTACGACCTGTGCGAAATAACCCGCAAAGGTGGGACGGTTCTTTTTCCAATCCTCCCGGCAGATGTCCTCTACCGTGCCAACCTCCTGCATCTGTCCGTACAGGTCGTTTACTCCCAGCGCGATGATATACGCCTGGCATGCCTTCCTGGGATTCCAGAAGTCATTGGCTTCGGCAAAGCTTTCCATATATTCCTTCGCGGTCATTCCGCCTCTGGAAAAGTTATAGACCTTGCTCCCGGTCGTATAGGAGATAAACTGTCCCCAGGAATATTCATACAGATCGATATATTCTCTCGTTCCATCTTCCTTTACGATCTCATATTCTCCGCTGGAAAGAGAATCCCCCACGCATCCGATAGTGCGGAAGATCCCACAGAATCCGCCGTCTTCTACGAGCCGGTCCAAAGGACGCTCATTTTCATTTTTCTGCCAAAAACAATTCATTTCCCCTCCATCTGGCAAATAAGCCCTTAAAATCTCTATATTTTATTTATATAGACCATTTTTGTGATATTTTAAATGGGAACGCTCTATGGTATGTTCTAAATCAATCTATGCACTAAAAGATCCACACCATTTCTATCTCTTTTCCCCTTTTATATTTTTCCTGCCGTTAAACGCTGGTGTATTTCATTCAGATGAAAACGTTGTTCGTCGCAAACACTGGCAATAAACGCAGGGATATCTGCGAAGGTTGTTTTATCCGCAAGATAAATGCGCAGCATCGCAATCATGGTAAACGACGCGATGCGGTAGCCTGCTGCCTTAATATCCGACGCTGTGCGGGCGAGCAGTTTTTCGAGTTCCGGTACCGCCGGACCATATTCCGCCTTTCCAAGCAAATAAACTGTACGAATCAGACGTTCCAATGCATCATTGCTACATGCATCTAACTGCTGAAGTTCACGTAAAAACACTGCTGCACCGCGCCGGTCTCCCGTCAGCAACAAGGCAGTTGCCGTATTGTATTGAAAAACGCTTCCATCCTGTGCCGCTGAAAACCATACGGGCAACAATGGATATACTTGCTCATCGCAGGTATGATTACGGATCACCCAAAGTGCTTTACCAGCCTGCGCATCGTCAGCAAGAGCGGCTTTGATCACGTCAGGATTTGTAGGAAACACAATGCGTTCCGGCGGTATTGCAAGAGAGACGTTAGCACCATCGTAGCCACGGTTAGCACGCTCATCGTAACAGCCGCTTGATGAAAGAATTGTACGTAACGTGACATAATCTGTATCTCGTACATCAATATTTTCACGTAGTGCTTGTGCCGCAAGTACACCTGCCGCTTCACCGCACTTTTCCATATCAGCCTTCATACGCACCGCGCCGCTTAGTGTATGTCCCACGCCCAATGCTTTGCTTGCCACAAGCAATCCTTTTTTACCTTTTGGAATCAGCGCACCACGGGGAATGCCCACTGAAAAACAGCAATCAGTGCGGCACAACAACCTCCAGTCCAGAAGATCGTCTCCCTCAAAGGCTGGATCAGGACTTGTGGTGTCCAAGGGAGCAAAGGTATAGTACAAAATGTCCTTGGCCGGAACTTGTCTTGCAAAATCGTCAAAAGTATAAACTGTTTCCGTCTCCACTTCAGGCGTTTCTCGTGTCCCAATAGCACCCGCAAGGGAAACAATCTTGTTTTTCTCATCATAATGCTCCAAAGCAAAAGGAATGCCCGCATTACTACGTAGTAATGCCGCCGATGTCTTTTCAGGATTGTATTCATCAAAATAACTATCGTTGATCCAAGACAGTTGCACAAGGCTACGACCAATATTTAAAGGCAAGTGCTTAAAATCGTACTTAAACCATGCTGCCTGATCTAGGTTAGGCCGCTCATCAGACACAGTGCATACTCCTTTGGAATACATCATATGCCTGCCATCCCAGCGTCTGCCATCGAGAAAAGAACAGCCAGAGGCGGCACACACCACAGAGTTTCGAGTACTGTCAATGATGATTTTCGCACCAATATGCAACATCCTCCCTTTGGACAATGCCGAAATACCTAGAATGGTCTCTTCTGCGTCATCAGTATAAACACCGGTTACACATGCGCCCAAAAGCAAGGTACAACTGGCATCTTCGGCCATCTTTTCCAGCACAAACGCTTTGACAGCAGGCGAAATAGACATTTGAATATTGTTATCTACAGCGCTGTCAGCATAATGAGCTCGATGTGTCAGATTGATGCAGGTACGGTTAATCTCCTCAAACAGACCACCACGGGACCCGTAGTAATATGTATTGACGCAGCCCCGCGTGGCAAGTCCACCCATCACGTTCTGCTGCTCAATGCCGACCACCCGCGCCCCGGCACGTGCCGCCGCAATGGCAGCCATACTACCCGCTGTTCCCAGTCCTGCCACGCAAATGTCAAAAACATCATCAAACACAATGTCATCCGCTGAGTGCGTGACTCGTTGGTTACCTTTAAAATAACAGTATTTCATTGTGTCCCCTTCCTTTCGGCATGTGATGTGGTTACACAGCAGGCAATACATATGCCGCGTTCAAGTTGAAAAAAATATCACGCTTTGTCGCCGGCCGTAGACGGCAAACCCCAGTTGTCACTTTGG
This sequence comes from Candidatus Eisenbergiella merdipullorum, assembly GCA_019118445.1. GTDB lineage: Bacteria > Bacillota > Clostridia > Lachnospirales > Lachnospiraceae > Eisenbergiella > Eisenbergiella merdipullorum. The sequence continues at coordinate 3,078 of DWYY01000118.1, forward strand.
TAAAGGAAAAGTCTGGTGTGCGGTAGATCAGCTCACCTGCCGTATCGATGTATTCATATCCCGAAAAAGCAGAATCAGCAGAAAGCTTTTGATACAGGGTATGTAACTTAGCAAAACCCTCACGGTAGGAATCACCAGGGGAGAGGGATAATTCCAGATAGGCTTCATCTGCAAACCGTCCACGAATGATACGCGCACCATTTGGAAGGGCACATACTGTCGTTTCATTAGTTTTAGTACGCAGGGACGCTGCTATGCATGTGGTGATTCCTTCTCCCTTTCCCAAAGAGGGCAAAAAAGTTTCTGCAAATACTGGGTCATCATAAGCAGTAGCATCAATAATCTTCTCACAAGATATGGTTATATGACTATTGACACAATACAGATGTACGAAAAAACCATTTTTATCTCTCTGCACAGACTCGGCTTCGCAAAAGGACAGCACCGAAACTTCTTTCGCCAACAGATGTGCTGCAGTAATGCCAATTAAAGGGAAAGGATGCAGTGCACCTTCCTCGCCCACCAGATTCTTTGCCATAGCTTCGGCATACATTTCACGCACTTCTGGTGTGTATCCGTCCAGAAGTGCGTTATCAACTGGACAGATATTCATGCAATCTGTATAATCTACACACAGATTCATACCTTTCTCGGCGATGATACAGTCAGAATGGGAAAGGGCATAGCCAATACCGACACTGGTTGCACCGAGGATCAATGTTTGAATTGTCATAAGTTTCACCTGTATATTTAGCACAAACTTTAAATTTACGGGATTCAGGCTCAAACCTCCCACATTTTACGATGTGTAGATTCTCACTCCAAACTTTATTTTGTATAAATTCCAAGTGCCATTTTTAGAATTTTCTCACCCATGCCGACTTTTTAAAATCGATGTCCTTCCAATCAATCCTCATCTGCCGCAGGCACACAGTCAATCTCCGCTGCGAAATGATTGGCGGGATTTACCACATAGAAATAAAACAGGTCGCTTTCCTCCACATCCTTCAGACGTATCTCGACGTCATGAGTTCCGGCTGACAGACGAAGGGTGGCGCATTTTTCAGACGGGGCCCGGTGATAGGCGGGGATCAGGGGCGTTTCCAAATCGCTTTCCGCAACGGTCCTGCCGTCCACCAGAAGGGCCGCGGGCTTTCTGCAGACCACCAAAAGGCGCACTTCCTTTTCTTCCGGAAGCTGGAGACGGGAAGACGCCGTAAGCGTCCGGGCCTTTCCTCCCGGAAGACCGGCCTGCTTCAGACGCACCGCAGAGTCCGTCCCATGGAAGATTCCAAGGGAAATGCCGTCTGCTTCCAGCTTCCAGTCATTCGTCGTCATCAGCGTAAACGGAACTTCCATCTGCGTCCAGTTACCTTCAATCTCCTGCTTCAGAAGGAAGCGGCAGGAATAATACGCGCGCCTTGGAGCATCCTTTTCCGCTCTGACCTGAAAATCCACCGTCTGCTGCCCGCCGGGCGCGATGGACATGTGACAGCCGCTTTTTTCTGCGGCTGAACTCTGCATTGTCTCCGGCGCCGCAAACGGCGCCTTCCCTCCTGCGGACATCACTTCCAGTCCGGAAGGCGTCTGCGCTGTGATGTCCAACGTGTAAGAATCCAGGCTCTTATTTTGCACCGTCAGGTACACCGTTTTGGTCTCTCCCGGAGCGATGGACGGATTTCCGCCCTCGTAATGCGTTTCACAGATCAGTTCGCAGCAGGCAAAGGAACCCTCCGGAAGGAGCGTAATCTCCCGGTCCGTCTCCCGGTTCACAGAAAAAATCCCCTTATCCGGCGCGGCTTCATAAATGGCCGCCGCCAGCTTTGCCGCGCGGATCGAACGCTCTGTCAGCTCCCCGATGGTCTTCGGCGCGTCAAAGCCATAGATGGGGCTGCTCACCAGGATCTTTTCGCCTAGCGGCTTCACCCACTGTTCATCTAGATAGGATGTACCATACAGGATTCCCATGATGGAGGCGATGGTCGCGCAGGTGCAGTCCGTGTCATAGCCGCAGTCCGTTGTGATCAGCAGCCGTTCGGTGAACCCCTCTCCATATAGAAGACCCATCAGCGTAAACGCAATATTGAGAGGCGCATCCGTAAAGTTTTCCCCTCCGAACTCTTTGATCAGAAGCTCTCTGTTTTCCTTCCAGCTCTTTTTCTCCCTCCAGGAGTGTAGCAGAAGCCGAACCGCCCCCGCCGTCCTGCTGTCTTCAGGGAGATAGGAAAGAGCGGTCGCTATCAGCTTCTCCACGTCCGTTTCTTCAAAAGCAAGACACTCCAGCACCGCGAAGAAAACCTCTCCCCAGACGCCTTCTCCCCCGGCGTGGTCCACACAGGCGTCCTGGCAGGCATAGTAGGCTGCAAGCTCCGGCTTTCCCGCGCAGACGATGCCCCACAGCTCCGAACGGATGGGCGAACCCATGCAGTCCGTGAAAAAATTGTTGTAGCAGCCGGACAGGGGAGGCCTGAGCCCTTTTCTCATGTTGGTCAGCGCATGTCCGTATTCATCAAACTGAAAATGCACATGGCTCAGCCACTCCTTCGCCAGGTTCGCGCTCGTCACCTGTCCCGCGTACTGCTCCAGGCAATGCAGGTTTACGAGCTGCAGGTCCAGATCGTCATTCTCCACCGCTGTCACGAACTCCTGGGTATATCCCTTGATATCCAAAAGCTCCATGATTCCCTCCAGCGGACCACCCAGCGTCCCGCCGATGTTTTTTCCCATCCAGCAGGCGTATACCTTGTCTCTGAAAATTTCTTCGATAAGCATGCTTCCCTCCTTTTTATTCCAATTCCTTCTCCACGGTCTGTCGGAGCCCCTCCGTTCTGAAATAACCGTAAAGAAAAAATTCCTATTTCTTTATAATATCTCAGCAATCAGAAGCATTGTAAAGTGTTTTTTTCTGCTTTTTGTTGCCTAAGAGGAACCCCTTTCTACAGTCCATTAGTTCACTCGAATTCCAGAGCTACATTCTCTTCTACTATTTATCCCCCTGGCACATTAATTGCCTGCCCTATTTTTGCTTCCTAGGCAGACTGCCCCAAGGTGAATCATTGGGCCAAAATCAGACGGTAATACGCTGCCAGGAAATGCACCGGCATGGCCCCCTGCTCCCTGCCGGAGGTTATTTTCAGAAACGCCTCCGCGAAGAGGCGCAGCGCCTCGGGGGAAGGCGTACTGCCGTGAGACAGCGCCGATACGATTATAATATTTGCCAGATCCTGGATCAGGAACCTGTTTTCAGCGTTTTTGCTGGACGGATAAAAGGCCGGAAGCCCTTCCCATACGGGATGCCTGTGTTCCACCATCGGATGCGTCCGGAAATCGTCCGATCTCCATTCTATGCCTTCCAGTCCATCCAGAAAATCCTTATATTTCCCGGTCTGCCCGAGCGCGTAATCCGATACGGCATCCATTAAGTCATCATACTTTTCCTTCCATCCAAAGTCGGGATCCGCTTCTCTGCATACATATAAAGCGGCCTGCATCTGCTGCAGGGTGTAAAGATGCCAGTATTCCGTCATGGGAAGGGATTTCTGGTATGCTTCTTCCCTGAGCTCCCGATACAGGGAAAGCCAATGGTTATCTTTGCTGGCATCCCATGCCGCGATATAAATGGCGGGCAGCCGGCAGTATTCATGATTCCCCTGGGATTCCCCCCACATGACGCAGTTCAGGGACGGGCCGCCGTCGTCCCGGAGCAGATCATAGCCGTTTTGCTTAACCACATTTTTCTCCGCCCTTTTTGCAAATCCTGTCAGCGCCCTTGCCAGCGCCTCGCGTTCATCACTCCGGCAGAGAGACGAATGAAGATAGCGGTAAACGCCGAAAAGAAACATCGTATATTGATCCCTGGAGGAGTCGATGTAATGGCATTTTCCGTCCGCAGGCATCACGCTGCGCGGAAGGAAGCCTTCCGTATGCGCGGAAAAAGCGCAGCGCAGCATCCCGGAAACCAGGCGGTGGGCCGTCTCTTCGGATTCTTTGTCCTGTTCCAGTTCATATCTGCACAGGCATGCATCCAGGAGAGTGCCTCCATAAATCATGGCGTCTTCCGTCCCTGTTCCGTAACCGCATGGATTTGGCCAGGAACGGTCCGCCTCTTCAGGCATCGGGCACTGTTTCTCATCCCGCATCGGATAATCATAGATCAGATCGGTCCTTTTATCTATGAGAACCTGCGTGATATAGTCCCATTCTTTTTCCCACAACTCTTTTTCATGCAGGATCTCCTGCCAATTCAATTTTCCCATTTTCACTATCCTTTCACCGATCCGATCATCACGCCCTTGACAAAATATTTCTGCACGAAGGGATAGAATGCGAACAGAGGCGCCGTAGAAAGCACGATCACGGCGTATTTGATCAGATTCCTCATATAATTCATCTGCTCCGCAAATTCCGGATCCATCACTCCCGCGAAGTCATTCTGTACCAGAATATCCTTCAGGAAAAGCTGAAGCGGATACAGCTCCTTGTCGGACAGATATAAAAACGCATTAAAATAGGCGTTCCAGTGCCCCACCGCGTACCACATGGCCAGCACGGCGATAACCGCTTTGGACAGAGGCAGCACGATGTCAAAAAAGAATTTCCCATCGCTGCAGCCGTCCATTCTGGCGGCTTCCAAAAGCTCGCCCGGAATATTGCTCTGAATGTTTGTCCGGGCCACGATCATATTATAGACGCTCATGGCTCCGGGCAGCAGCATCACCCAGACCGTATTCATGATCCCCAGCTTTCCCATCAGGATATAATTGGGGATCATACCGCCGCTGAACAACATGGTGAAGGTGAACAGGAACATGATCACCCTGCCGCCGTACAGCCCCTTCCGTGCGAGGGGATAGGCGCACATCATTGTCATCGCCACATTGATCACAGTCCCGACTATCGTATAAAAAATAGTATTCCGATATCCGATCCACAGATCCCTGTAATTCAGTACCGCCTTATATCCTTCCACCGAAAAATCCACCGGCCAGAGCCATACCTCCCCTCTGGAAACCGCTCCTGCCGAGCTGAAGGAAGCGGATACCACATACACAATGGGATACAGGACTAAAAGCGTCAGAACGCCGATAAACAGATAGCACAGGAAATAAAATATCCTGTCATTTCCGGAAGTCTTTACTTTTCTGCATCCCCCTGTTCTTTTCATAGCTGCCTGTTTCATCATGCCCTCCTTCTACCATAATGTGGTATCGCCAATTTTGCCTGCAATCTTGTTTGTTATGGCTATCATGATAAGATTCACCACAGAATTGAACATTCCAATGGCCGTGGCGAAGGAAAAGTCACTGTTTCCAGTTGCCGATAGCCCAATCTGATACACATAGGTCGAGATCACATTGCTTGCCGACAGATTCAGGCCGTTCTGCATCAGGAACACCTTTTCAAATCCAACGCTCATCACGGAACCCATCCTCAGGATCAGGCAGATAACGATGGTAGGCAAAATAGATGGCAGATCGATATGTATGATCCTCTGGAATCGGGAGGCTCCATCGATCTGGGCCGCTTCATGATAAACCGGATCCACGGAGGAAAGCGCCGCCGTATAGATCACGCTGCCCCAGCCAAATTCCTGCCAGACGCCGGACCAGACATACAGGTGCCGGAAGCCGGAAGGGGAGGCAAACAGATCCGGCGGATAGCTGCCGGTCAGCGCTTCCACTGCCATGCCGTATAATCCTATCCGGGAGTTAAGTAATTGAAAAAGGATCCCCACCATGACCGTGACCGAAATAAAATGCGGCAGATTCACAACGGACTGCGCAAACTTCTTAAACTTCTCCCCTCTCAGACTGTTCAGGATCAGTGCGAAACAGATCGGAATGGGAAAGCCTGCTACAATGGCGTATACGGACAAAATGATCGTATTGAATATGATTCTGACGCTTTGATAAGATTCAAAAAATCTCTTAAAATTATCCAGTCCGACAAATTCGCTGCCGAAAATCCCCTTTCTTGCGCTGTAGTCCGTAAATGCCATAGCAAGGCCGCTCATGGGGACATAGGCAAAAATGATAATATAGATTACCGGCAGGATCAGAAACAGGTATAACTGTCTGTCCCGCCAGATCCTGGTTCTTATTTTTTTCTGTCTGTCTTTCATTTCCAAATCCTCTCTGTTTTGACCGGCAGTCATTGCCGCACAGAGAAAGCTCCGTCTCCCCTGTGCGGCAATATAATCCTACTTCACTTATTGATAGATTCTGTCATATGCTCCCTGATAAATTCCAAGCAGTTCCTGATACCCAATCTTTTCCAGTTCGGATAGATATGAATCCCATTCGCTGTCGATATCTTTCTCTCCCACAAGAAAATCACAGGTTGCTTCATAAAAATAGGTATTCAGAGAAGTCTGAATGTCGCTGGCGGCTTCATTTTCTTCCGGCGTCAAGACCAGCCTGCTCACCACCTCATCCGGTATGCGTGTCATGCAATCCAGCACTGCATCATTCCCTCTTTTTGTAGCTTCTGCACTCCACTTTTCCTCCTGTGTATTCGTGCTGACTTTTTTAGCACTTCCATTTGACACATTAGCACTGATCAGGAATGGCCCTTTCTGAACATAGGCCACATTCTGCGGCTTCTGACTGCTGAAAAATCCCACATCGTCATACGCAATAAAGGAAATGTCGTATCCTTCAAAGGACGGCGCATAGACAGACTTATCATCTACTTTTGCTTCATTCCAGTAATCCCAGTCTACTCCGCGTTTTCCGAAACGGTTAGTAATGCTCATCTCTTCACTCAGCATGTAGTCACATACCAGAAAAGCAGCTTCCGGATTCTCGCAGTCCGCGGAAATCACCGCTCCAGGCGATGGTACAGTAGGCAAATAATAGGCCACATTTTTTTCTCCTCCGGGTATAGTCAGCGCAGGAACATAAAGATACTCCGCCTTCCTTTCAACATTTGTACCTCCCATACTAAAGAAAACGAAAGAGAACAACTTCACATCCCCTTCTGATTTCCATACCGCCTCATACTGGGCGTTGTCTTGCGTTAGGGTCTCAATCGGAATCAGGCTGTCATCAAAGAATCTTTTGATCGACTTCAATCCTTCTTTCCATTCATCCGAGGTATAAGCAAAGCCGAGTTGTCCATCATCCGCTACTAGATAATTCAGCCCCCATGCATAAATATAAGCAGACATTAACTCTTTAAACCAACCATCATTTCCCCCAGTGGTAAACCCATATCCGGTCAATGGAATCTCATCCTGTTTTCCGTTTCCATTCAAATCCGTCGAAGCAATCTGTTTACATATCTCGTAGAAATCGTCTACTGTCTCCGGCACTTCTGCGCCTATGGCATCCAGCCATGGTTCGTAAATCCAAAGTTTTTGGGAAACCATCTGTCCATAATTCTGCTGGGAAGCTGGAAGATAATAAACCTGTCCTTCCGCGTCCTTCATCAGGCTGTAAAGATCCATGTCAAAATCCTCGCTGGCCGCCCAGAAATTAGATGACAGATCTTTATTCTCATAAAATTCATTCAGACTGATGATCGCCCCTTCTTCTGCCCATCCCAGATAAGCGGTAGAACCCGGGTTGAACATGATGTCCGGAAGCTTCTCCCCGCTCATCGCCATGACATTCAGCTTGGTTTCATAATCTGCCGCAGGATATGCAGAAAATTCCAGATCCACGCCAAGCGCTTCTTCAATGGCAAGCGTCATCTCATTGGTATTATAATCCTCTACCATGGCGTCCGCCGGCACTGCGATGGTAAGCTTTACCCCGTCCGTAATTGTTTTCGGATCAAAGGCTTCCGTTCCGGCCCCTTCCTCCGCCGTGGCAGCCTCCGCCTGATCAGTCTGCGCAGTTTCCTGAGCGGATTCCTGAGCAGTCGTAGTCTCCTGCGTGGTTTGGGAAGCTTCCGTTCCGACCCCTGTAGTCTGACTGCTACTCCCACACCCGGTCATGACTCCGGCCGCCATACTGACCGCCAGCAATGTCGCTGTCATTTGTTTCCATTTCATTTCCTTTCCTCCTCTTTTTGCTTTTTGTTTTAGAATTGTTAACAAATTCCATGAATGCATTGTACTATAACCCTTTTTCATTCCGCATCAGGATAATCCAGGAAATACCCTTAAAAAACGGCGGAATTCTGTAAAAAGCAGCTTTCTACACACATGGAAAAAACGAGCGCGCCATGAAAAATCGGTTTTTCCTTCTTTCTCCCATCCGGCAATATTGACTGTATTAAATACAGAATGATATTATGAAAGAATAAGCGAAGGTATCCGATTACCAATAGATAGAGGGCAGAAACGGAAAGGAACTATTTTACATGAATCATCTGAAAAGACGATCTCCGAAAAATCCAAGCATATTTCAATGGTTCTTACTGATCTTCACCAGTATCTCCATCATTTTCTGCCTTATTCTGATCCCGCTTTTTATTCATCTGCGGTCAACCTTTTCCGATCTTGAAATGGAAAAGAGCAGGCAGCAGCTGAATACCGGAGCCATGAAGCTGGAGAATACCGTTACGAGCATTCTCTATTCCGCTTCTGTGCTTTCCAACGACACACGCTTTATCCCGTTTCATTATATTAAGGAAGATTATGTCTCCATCCCCGTAAATATCTGCATCCAGCTGCGGAACTCCTTTAACGGGCTTTTCTTCCCTCTTGACCTCGTATCCGACGCGGCCATACAGTTTGACGAAAATGCGGCCGTCACCCCAAATACGGTCTTTTTTGAAGGTTCCACGCAATATTATCCGGACTTTTTCAGCGTAGACGATCTGAGCTTTCAAGAATGGGAAGCCCTTTTATCTGATGTAAGATCTGGATTCCTGCCTGTACAGCATATCCGGACCCATAACCGGGAATATGATGCTCTCATTTACACAACAGAATGGGAAAACTCCTCCCATATTTATGCATGTATGGATATGGACGATGTCAAAAGGCTTTTTATCTCTGACTCTGACCTGACCGGATATTATATTGCCATCCACAACACAGACGGCACCCTTTTGTATACCGATCTGCCGGAACAGGAAAATGACTTTGTCTCCCTGAACAGGCAGCTTTCAAACGGAAATCTTAAAGTAACCGTATATATCGCCGACAAGATCTTCTATCAGAAAATACAGCCAATGCTCCATTTTCTGTTCATTTATGGAATCGTATGCGCCATCGTGCTGATCCTTGTCATCGCGACCGGCACGCATATTTCCGTCCAGCCTATCCGGAATATTACCCGCGCCCTGGAACGCAGCAAAAACATACCGGAACTCAGCCAAACGCAGAACGACGATCGCCACAGCCACTCGATCTCCAAGCTTTACAGCGGTTTTACCTATATTTCAGAACGGATCCTCAGTGCCGATTATGCTTTGGAACAATATCTGGACACCCTGAATACACAGCAGAAGATCCTTCAGGCCCGGTTTCTGGAAAAAGCTATTAACGGATATCTTCTTTCCGATAAGGAGATCAGCCTTTTCCATTCCTATTTTCCCGATTTCCCGGACCGTTATCACCTGCTGCTCCTCCGGCTTCAGTCAAAAGAAGACAACTCTTCCATTTATCCTGCGCCGCTTTTCCTTCTGCAGTCTTTTTTGACCAGCGAACTGCCCCAGGTCTACCAGCAGCAGTTCAGCGATTCCGATCTTTTGCTGCTGATTTCAGAAGAGGATTTTGATCACTCCCGCCAGATCCTGGATTTTATGATCAAAAATATCAACGAAGAGGAGCCCTCCTACAGCCTGCGCGGCGTGATAAGCGGTGTCTTCCAACGTATGGAGGAGCTTTCCGGCGCCTATGATCAGATAAAGGTTATGATCGAGCTTCATTTTCCCTGTGACAGTCAGAAGATCTGTACCATGCTTGATTACCAAAACATGCATGGAAAAGCGCAGGAACATTCCTCGTTTACCATGACTGATCTGATCACCATGTATACCGCGATCACACACGGCAACTATGAATTCGCCATGGAAAAGCTGCAGCCATATGCTGCGGAGCTTGGCTCTGCAGAATATACCCTGCAAAATCATTATATTTATGAAATGGTCTGCTCCATCCTGACCTGCATCAAACTGGAACACCCGCTGCAGCTCATGGATGTGCGCGTTCCTGCCTACAACAGCGCCAACGACACTCTGGCGGAAACAGACCTCTACTCACAGTTGAGCCGTCTCATTCAAAGCTTCTGCGACTTGCTGCAGGAAAATGATCAGGCAGACAGGGATCCTTTTGTGGATAAACTGCTTTCCTATATTGACAGCCACTATACCGACTGCGAATTATGCCTTACCACTCTGGAAACACATTTTAACTGTTCTGCTTCCACCATCCGGAAAGCGTTTAAGAGCGGGACGAATACCACCGTGTCCCATTACATCGAACAAAAACGCATGAAGCTTGCCTGTGAGCTTCTTTCCGGAACGGATAAAGCGATCACGGATATTGCCCTGGAATGCGGATATACGACGGCCAATTCTTTTTATAAGGCCTATAAGAGATGTTTTGGATATGCGCCTACGCAGATGGCAAGGCACTGAAAGAAGGGGAGGAACCCCGGCCTGCGGACAGGGAAGGAAAACCGTATTTTATTAAGGCTGCGCATTGCGGTATTCCATCGGCGAAACATGCAGATACCGCTTAAATATCCGGTTAAAATAGGTCACATTGTTAAAGCCGGCCTTCCCTGATACCTCGGTTATGGATAACTTTGTATTTTTGAGAAGCTCTTCCGCCTTTTTTAACCTTTTTATATTCATATATTCCTTTATCGTTTTTCCGGTATGTCTTTTAAATACCCTGCCGATATATTTTTCATCGTAATTGAAGACAGAAGCGATATGGCGGACAGAGATATCATGGTACAGGCTTTCCTCGATAAAATTTTTGATATTTGTGATCAGAGGATCAAACTCTGTTTTCCTGTCCGCATATTCCTCGATCAGCAGCTTGATCTGATTTTCCAAAATGCAGCCGAACTGCACGCACATTTCTTCCGGAAAATTTCTTTCAAACGTTTGGGAAAACCTTTCCATCTGTTCCGGGGAAATTTTCAGAGGATCAGCCAGAATGTTTCCAATGAAGATCACTGCTGTCACATTCCCTTTTTCGATAACCGGACAACAATATTCATAGATGCCGTTAAAGCAGAAGCCTCCAAACGGTTTCCTGCCTGTTATCGCTTTATGCAGGGCAAAATTTTTGCATGCAAAACACCTTTCAAACCCCTTAGGCGTCGATTTCATAAACTCGCAGAACGGTTTTGAATGCGTAACTTTTTCTGCCGGAAGCTTTGTTTTATAATTTCCGGTATTCCCCAGAAAAACGACATTGATATGTACCCTGGTTCCATATTCCAGACATGTGATCAACTGGTATAAACTGCTGTATTCCATAAATTATCCTTAACAAAAGTTTAAAATTTTCTTTTATTATATCCAAAATAACTCTTTTGTTCAAGTTTTTTGGCACGTTCCTTATAGGAATTCTGCCTGGCGCAGTGTTATCATGCAGCTGTAGATCGATCACCCGGAACACACAGGAGGTTACCGTGAAAGACAAATATGAACTTATTGTAGTGGGCGGCGGATTTGCCGGAACAGCGGCTGCAATTTCCGCAGCCAGGCAGGGCGTTGATGTCCTGCTGATCGAAAAATTCAATGCGCTCGGCGGCGCAGCCGTGAGTTCGCTGGTAATGCCGTTCATGTGCTATTGGACACAAATGCCGGAAAACGGGGAGCGGAAATATCTCAGTGGAAATCTGTTTCTGGAAATCGTTTCTGAAATGAATCAGATCACAGGGAACAAGGCGGAACGGATCGCATTTGACGAAGAAATTCTAAAACTTGTGCTCAACCGAATGGCGTTGAAATATGGGGTAAATCTTCTCTTTGACACAACGGTTACCGACGCTTGTGTATCAGCCGGGAAGATCATGTCCATACAGGCCCTGGGAAAATCAAAGTCCTTATCCTTATCCGCCAATCATTTTATCGACGCGTCAGGGGACGCGGAACTTTCGATGCTCGCGGGCTGTTCCTATCAGGTGGGCCGTGAAGGTGACGGGCTGTGTCAGCCAATGACGCTGAGCTTTCGGATGGATGGCGTGGACATGGAGAAATTCCGGAAGAACCGTTCCAAGATCAACCCTTTATATCAAGAATGGAAGCAAAAGGGATGGATCAAAAACCCCCACGAAGATGTTTTGATCTTTGAAACTTTCCATGAAGGTATACTGCATTTTAACAGCACCAGGATCGTAAAAAGAAATCCTACTGATCCTTTCGATGTGACAAAAGCGGAAATAGAAGCCAGAGAGCAGGTTTTCGAACTGTGTCATTTTCTGAAGGATAACATTGAAGGCTTTGAACGCGCAAGGGTCCTCTCCACCGCGATCCAGATCGGCATCCGTGAAAGCCGCAAAATTGACGGGGAATATACGCTGACAGCGGCGGACCTGAAAGCCCTCTCCCGTTTTCCCGATGCCGTCGCCGCTGCAAATTATGATATGGATATCCATAATCCGGAAGGATCTGGGACCTCCCACTACTTTTTTGGAGACGGGCAGTGGTATGAGATCCCATACCGCTGCCTGATCCCCAAGCATATGGATAATCTGCTGGTGGCGGGGCGCTGTATCTCCTCCACCCACGAAGCGCAGGCCTCCTACAGGGTCATGCCTTACTGCGCAGAACTGGGGCAGGCCGCCGGCACGGCCGTTGCCGTAGCAGTAAGAAATCATACGGACGTGCGGAACGTTGACATAAAACAGGTGCAGGAGATCCTGAGAAAGGAAGGCTTCGTTATTTGACCAAAGGAATTTACCTGCCAGCCATATCCACGATCTGACGGATTCTTGCCAACAGCGCTTCATCCGCCGGCTCTTCCCCTTCTTCCGGCTCCGGCACATAGGAAAGCTCTGACGCCCTGACGGAAAACAGGGTTTTCATCCAGACGCAGGCCAGCAGGTATCTCCCATAAGGGATGTTCATATGAAAGCCATCCCTGCAGAGAGAAATCCCTCCCTCCGATACCCGGAAGGGCTCCTGCTGCCGTGCTTCCTGAATGATATCTCCAGAAGGGATCAGCCGCAGATGGTATTTTTCTGCCATGGCATAATAACATTTTTTCAGGCGGTCATACATCTCCTCCTGACTCCTGTGGTAACGCATAAAGGCGGAATGGGTGCTGCCAGTCTCATAGGCCCAGGTTTCATGCAGAAGGAGTTCTGCCTGCGGCATATGCTGCCCGGTATATTGTCTGATATGGTCCAGGATCAGCCCCAGGAACGGCTCATAGGTATCCATCCATCCGCTGTCGTGGCTGGCCTGCTGGGTCACAATATAATCCCACTGTTCCTCCCGCAGGGCCTCGTCGATGGAAATCATTCTTTCCGTCGTTTTTCCGTTCAGCCGATACTGATAAGCCGCCTCCCCCGTCTCAATATTCTGCCAGTGCCGCTCCAGCGGACATCCCCCGATGAACAGATTTACCACCTTCGTTTCGATTCCCGCGGCCTCTGCCATCTGATGCAGATATCTGGTCGCGTCATCGGAAAAGCTGTTTCCGATCGCAAGTATTTTTTTCATGCTGCTGTCCCTCCGTTTTAGCAGTTTTATAGTCATGCAGGATCAATATGCTGCCGCTTCAAATGCTGACAGACCACGCGCCATCCGTTTCACATGAAATTTCATAAAGGGGAGCTTTTTCGTCCGATACCGCTTCCTTTCTTCCATTGACCGTCACATGGCTGAGCTTCTGATCGCTGTAAAACAGGAACGTTCCTCCCTCCTTCAGGATGACCGTATTCCCGTTCCGCTCTTCTATCGTCTTAGGGGCGATCCATTTCCCCTTCAGGCCCACCGGCGTGAATCCCTCTTCCAGCGGGATCATCAGGTAAAATCGAAAATCATCACGGTTCTCAAGACGTATGGCTTCCCTTTCCCCTTTTTCCAGGACCTTCCATTCTCCGGAAAGGCTTTCATAGGCCAGGATTCTCTTTTCTTCCATTCCCAGTTCCTGGGTTCCCAGGCTTCCTTTCACCGGCTTTTCCCCGTCATCCAGGTTGAACACTGCCACCGCGGCGCTGTTTCCGCAGGTGCTATACACCTTGAACGGCCTTCCGCTTCCCACCGGGTCCTCCAGCAGGCAGTCCGCCGCCGGCACGCCCGGCCTGTCGCATCTTAACACCCTTCCATCAGAAAGCACCAGAGGCTCCAGGATCTCCCTCCTGCTTTCCCCAAGACGGTCGCTCACGTATACCGGGCCTCCGCTTACCGCCCGCAGCAGGCTGTTCTTTAACGCCTGTCCGTCTGAGGTCCACCACATATCCCAGTCACACCACAGGAAGTTTCCCTGCACCAGCGAATTGTACGAACACTGCAGGATGTGCTTCGTAAACCATTCCCGGTTCTCCGGCAGGAAATCGTCGCTGCACCGGGAAACCGCCGTAGCCGGACGATTCCACATATTTTCACCGGCCATTCCCATGCAGTTAATGACCGCCTGGTCAAAATACAATCCCGTAGATGCCTCGATAGCCTTGTGGAGATTCTCCGCCACTTCTCCGATCGGAGCCTTTCCTCCATAATTCCTTTCCAGTGTGCTCTGGTTATCGATCTTGACAAACGTCACCCCGCGTTCTTTCAGGAAACGGTGCCATCCCTCATAAAACCGGAAGGCCTTCTCGAAATGCCAGTCCGGAACCAACTGTCCGCTGCTGCTTTTCATCAGGCAGTCTTTATATTCCTCCGCCAGCTTCCCGGTTTCATCCACACCCTTCCAGTAGCCGTTTATGGTGTGCCAGATTCCTGCCTGTATCCCGTATTCTTCCTTCATTCTCCGCACGCAGCGGCCAAGTCCTCCGGGAAACCGGAACGGATCCGCTTCAAAGGAAGCCAGTGTGGTATTATGCCTGTTTTCAAACACCGTTTCATAATCCGGGTTTTCCAGGTCATAAAGGCCCTTCACATCCTCCCACATGTCATCGATCACCGCCCACCTGACGGGAATCTTCTTTTCGGCAAATTCCTTACACTTGGCAAGAAGCCCTTCCTCAGACACACGGATCTGGAAGGCGTCCCAGCTGCACCAGCCAAGATACTCGAACATTTCCGGGTATCTTCTTCCCGTCCTGCCCCGCATGCCGCCCGGGAGTTTGGAAAAGGCCGCTTCTGTCACCTGCTCCGCCAGGCGGTAAGGGTCTTTTCCCTCTCCCCAGACGAACGCCAGGCCGCTGCAGGCGGACAGACCGTCAAAGTACGCAGCCAGATTCAGATGGTTCCCTCTCATGACCGCCTTATACTGCCCGCTGCAGACAGGAAGAAGATACTGGAACAGATCGCCTTCCTTCCACAGAAGGGCCTGTGTCTGATCCGGGATCTCGTCCGCATTTTTGCAGAAAAACGGGCTGCACCAGTATTCCTTATGCCGGTAATCCGCCAGGAAAGCGGTTTCCGGCAAGTCCAGCTCCAGGCTGACCGCGCACGCGCCGTCCAGAGTCCCCTCCTTCAGCGAAACCTCCACAAATGCAGCCGTTCCCTCACCAGCCGATATCATGGACAGGCCCGCCGAGAACTCCTGATTTTCTTCCCTACGGCCGTCTGACAGTTCCTGCTCCGAGACCCTGCAGGCTTTTCCCCCGGACAGCCTGATTTCCATCCCCTTGATTCTGATCATTCTGTTTTCCCTCCTGGTTGATCATATCTTTTTCTTGTATCGCTGCTCCTTGATTTTAACACCACATTACAACATTTTTCAATAAAGAATCATATATAGGGTATTTTAATATAGAATCTGGGGGATATATTCAACTGCCCAACCCCCTTACTGGCCTTTACAAACGACTTGGTGTACTTTGCACTTCATCCAACCCGCTTTTCATTCATATATTTCCGCTATGATATATCCATAAGCCTCCATTCTGGCTTCTGCATCTGATATGGTCACACCTGATTTCATATATATTTTGCGGAAATTCATTCGCAGATTAACATTAACTTTTCTGTTTTTACTATTTACAGCCACTAAAACTTTTGTATTTTTTTGTGTTTTTATATAAGAAATAACCTCATCAGGAGCATCATTATCTATCCATTCTAGTATCCCACTGCTGACAACATCATCATTATGTAAAATACTATGTATTTTTTTTACAAACTCCATTCTCCGATTCCCATCAGCAGTAAAACCCTTTGACCAGTTTATTGCACTTCTTCTACCAAAATCACGGTTTGAAAACATACAATTTTCTGCATTGTCACAAATCTCATATCCATTCCAGATAAAAGGAACCCCTTCATAAGTGCTTGTTATCACAAGCGCCGCTTCAACGCCTTTCGTTGTCATTGTAACCTCATATCTGTTTAAACCGGCATCACTTGCGGAATCATGTGTATCTATGGCACGAATAAGTTTTACTGTATTATCTCCGTATTTTTCCTTTTCTTCAATGCAATACTTTTTAAATGCAGTGGCAGATAAATTATTCTCAAAGACATCAACAAGCTTTTCGCGCCAGCCAAAAGCGTATTCCATCTCAAAAGTTTCATTCATGTACTCTGGATTGACTCCTTCGTTTAATGTGATTAAATCATCTTTTATTTCTCTTAAAGCTTGAAAAGATTCCTGCCAAAAATCAAGAGGCACCTGATCACCCACATCACATCTGAATCCATCTACATCATATTCCGTAATAAATGTTTTCATATTTTCAAAAAGATATTTTCTTAAACCCGCATTCTTAAAGTTAAGCCTTGCAAAAGGCCATTCTTCCCCTATGGCAATGGTTCCATCTTCGTTTCGCACAACAAAGCCTGGATTTTCTTTAATAAAAACCGCATCTCTTCCACAGTGTAAGTATACAAGATCAAATAATACTTTAAGTCCATTCTTATGTGCTTCTATAACAAAGTCTTTCAAATCTTCATTGGAACCATATTCCTCATCAACATTAAAATAATCGGCTATTTTGTAAGGATTTTTAGGATTGTTTGTATTTGAACCAATTTGCCTCTGGCTCCATGTCATTCTGTCCTCCTCATCATCCTCTTTGAATACCGGGCATAAATACACAATGTCCACATGCAGGGAAGCGACATGTGCCAGAAGTTTTTCAGCGGCTTTCAGCGTTCCTTCAGGGGTAAAAGATCGAAGTGCAATTTGATAAATAATTCTCTTTTTACTCATTTTTTTCTTCCTTTTCAACAACTACCATAACATTATCAGTTTCTATAAACCTAGCAGAGATTTTTTCTATATATAGCTTTTTCCTTTACTATTTTTTAATTGTTTCTTGTCCTTCATAGCGCACCTATCCCTTTACAGCACCTGCTGCAAGCCCATCAACAAAATATCGATTAAAAAAGGCATATACCACAAGAATAGGCACAAGGCCAATAGTAGCACCAGCCAGCATCAGATTCCAATTCGCTGCTGCCTGTCCCGATCCCTTTAAAGCAACAATGGCAACCATCAATGTCTGCTGTTCCGGACGAGACATAGTGAACAGCGTTGGCATCAGATAATCATTCCAAGAAGTGTTAAACGTTAAAATAACCAACGTCGCAATAATCGGTTTAAGCAATGGTGCAATAATCAGAGTAAACGTTCTAACAAATCCACACCCATCAATAGCCGCCGCTTCATCCAATTCCCGTGGAAGTGTCCAGACGTAGCTTCTTACCAAATAAATATTTACAATCCCTACTCCGAAAAATTTCATCACTATCAATCCCCATAAGGAAGTTGACAGATTTACAATATTCAAAATGTCAAATATAGGATAAATGGTAATATTACCTAAACTAATGAACATCAAAGATGAAAACAGTGCAAATACGATTTTCTTACCTGGAAATTCTCCTCTGGCAAATACATAACCCGTTAATATAGAAATGACAACTGTAATAATCACTGAAAAAGCAGTATACCA
>DWYY01000119.1 GCA_019118445.1 Candidatus Eisenbergiella merdipullorum
CCGTTCAGATGAAATAATCCCGGCCGCACCGGATATCCCGCGATTTCTCCCATCGGTTCGAAAACCGCAGGCCCCTTTTTTGGTCTCTCATTGTTCTTCCAGTCCATTCTGTCCCTCCATATTCTGTAAAGCATCCGGCGTTTCCCTGACAGTATACCATAATTCCGGATTTCTTTGTCATCAGCATGCCCAAAACTTTCCCTTCCCTCCCTCACAAACAGGACAATTCTGCCAAATTCTTAAATTTCCATAAATTTTTCTCTCCATTTTTTCAAATCTGGTGTATAATACAAGCACGTCTATTATGGACAAATGTATTCCCGCCATGGACAACGGGAATCCGTAAGACGTGCACGAACGTTGTCTGTGAACTGAGTCCGTGCTTTATTAAAATGCCGCTCTGAGCGGTAAAAAAGGAGGAAATGTTATGAAAAAGGCAATCAGTTTTGTTCTGACCGCCGTGATGTGCGCAGGCCTTCTCGCAGGCTGCGGCAGCACGACAGCAGATAACGGAGCTTCCACAGCATCCGAAAGCGCCGCTGCACCCGCTTCCACCGAAGCTGCTGCAGAAACCGACGCAGAGGCTCCTGCAGAGACCACCGCTGCTTCCGATGGCAGCGTATCCGTATTCAAGCTGGGCGGCACCGCTCCCCTGACCGGATCCGCCGCGATTTACGGAAACGCCGTTATGAACGGCGCACAGATCGCTGTTGACGAGATCAATGCGGAAGGCGGCTCCATTCAGTTTGAGTTAAAATATGAAGACGATGAAAACGATCCCGAGAAGGCGGTTTCCGCTTACAACGCCCTGAAGGACTGGGGTATGCAGCTCTCCCTGGGCGCAGTTACCACAAAGCCCTGTGAGGCGGTTGCGACAGAGCATTATGCGGACCGGATCTTTGGCCTGACCCCTTCCGCTTCCTCCACCGCAGTGACGGAAGGCAAGGACAACTTCTTCCAGATCTGCTTCGCGGATCCCAACCAGGGTGTCGCTTCCGCTGATTACATTGCAGACCAGCAGCTGGGCACCAAGATCGCCGTGATCTACAGAAACGACGATGTGTACTCCAGCGGCATTTATGAGAAGTTCCAGGAAGAGGCAGATGCAAAGGGACTGGAGATCGTATCAGCCACCACCTTTACCGACGCCAGCTCCAACGACTTTTCCGTACAGCTGACCGAGGCAAGAGACGCCGGTGCTGATCTGATATTCCTTCCGATTTATTATCAGCCTGCTTCCCTGATCCTCAAGCAGGCCAGCGACATGGGCTATACGCCCAGGTTCTTCGGTGTTGACGGCATGGACGGAATTCTGACTCTGGAAGGCTTCGATACCTCCCTGGCAGAAGGCGTTATGCTTCTGACCCCCTTCAACGCTGACGCGACGGACGAAAAGACCGTGAACTTCGTAACCAAGTACCAGGATCTTTACGGAGAGGTTCCGAACCAGTTCGCGGCTGACGCATATGACTGCGTATACGCTTATAAGGAAGCG
This sequence comes from Candidatus Eisenbergiella merdipullorum, assembly GCA_019118445.1. Lineage (GTDB taxonomy): Bacteria > Bacillota > Clostridia > Lachnospirales > Lachnospiraceae > Eisenbergiella > Eisenbergiella merdipullorum. Next base: position 1,496 of record DWYY01000119.1, read on the forward strand.
CTGGAGACTGCAGGTGCAACCTCTGACATGAGCGCGCAGGAGCTGTGCGAGCTGATGGTTGCCACCTTCCCCACCATCACCTTTGACGGTCTGACCGGCGAAGGCATGACCTGGGATTCCACGGGTGCGGTTTCCAAGAGCCCGAAGGGCATGGTCATCGAAAACGGCGCTTACGTCGGAATGGACTGATCCCAAACTGCACAGGCGGCGGGCTGCGTTCGGCATGCCTGCCGCCTGCCGCTTTTTCAGGAAAAGCCGGCTTTTACACAGGCTGTTTTTCATACAAACTGTTGACCCCCAGCCTATGATGCGAGGCAACGGCTCGATGCGGTTTCTGCGTGACATTCCGGCGCGCCATTGCGGCGCGCGGCGCAGCGCGGCGGGTACGGGCAGCGGGCGAGCTGCTGCCTGGCATCGCAGGCGGAAAGGAGATTCCTATGACCTTTTTATCCCATCTGATCAACGGCATCAGTCTCGGCAGCGTGTATGCCATCATCGCACTGGGCTATACGATGGTGTACGGCATTGCCAAGATGCTCAATTTTGCCCACGGAGACGTCATCATGGTCGGCGCATACATATCCTTCTGCACCACCAGCTATCTGGGGCTGTCTCCGCTCATATCCGTGATTTTCGCGGTGATTGTCTGCACCGTTCTGGGTATCGCCATAGAGAGGCTTGCCTATAAGCCCCTTCGTCAGGCTCCCTCCCTGGCCGTTCTGATCACGGCCATCGGCGTATCCTATTTTCTGCAGAATGCGGCCCTTCTGATTTGGGGTTCCAGCCCCAAGACCTTTTCCTCCATCGTGGGAAACTGGTCCATTCAGCTCTTTGACGGCAGGCTCATCATTTCCGGCGTGACCATCGTGACCGTTGCGGCCTGCATCCTCATCATGGTGGTCCTGACCCTGTTTACCACCAAAACCAGAATGGGAACCGCCATGCGTGCCGTATCCGAGGACAAGGGCGCTGCCGGGCTCATGGGCATTAATGTAAACACCACCATTTCCGTCACCTTCGCCATCGGTTCCGGCCTTGCTGCCATCGCGGGCGTGCTGCTCTGCTCCGCTTATCCGACCCTGATGCCCACCACCGGTTCCATGCCCGGCATCAAGGCGTTTACGGCCGCCGTATTCGGCGGCATCGGCTCCATTCCGGGAGCCATGATCGGCGGCATCCTGCTCGGCGTAATCGAGATTTTCTCAAAGGCCTATATCTCTACCCAGCTGTCTGACGCCATTGTGTTCGCCGTCCTGATCATCGTCCTTCTCGTGAAGCCTGACGGACTGCTTGGCAAACATGTAAGTGAGAAAGTGTAATGTATGAGAAGAACTTCTAAGCCGGTACAGGACACCGGCTAAGAAGTTCTACGGGCTACGCCCTTTCTCATACCGAAGAATGGCCCTGCGTGCCATTCTTCCCGTTTTTGCAGCGGCGGTTTGTGCCGAAGCGTCACAAACCGCCTCAACCGGTCACAACGCTTCGGAATGGAGTTTTTTATGAAACAGTTTAAGCAGCTTCTGACCGCAAGGCGTGACAGCGTGACCGCCTTCGGCATCGTGATCATCGCCTTTCTCATCGTGCAGGGCATGATCCTGACAGACAACATTTCATCGTCCTTAAACGGCCAGCTCGTTCCCATCTGCGCCTATGTGGTGATGGCCATTTCCCTGAACCTTACCGTTGGTATCCTGGGCGAGCTTTCCCTGGGGCATGCGGGCTTCATGTCCGTGGGCGCCTTCGCCGGCATCGTGGTCACCACCAGTCTGGCTGACGCCATTCCCTTCGGTCCCCTGCGCCTGGCCATTGCCATGGTGATCGGAGCTGTCTGCGCCGCCCTCGCGGGTGTGATTGTAGGCATTCCGGTGCTTCGTCTGAAGGGTGATTATCTGGCCATCGTAACGCTGGCCTTCGGTGAAATCATCAAGAACATCATCAATGTGCTTTACATCGGCCTGGATGAAAAGGGACTTCATTTCAGCCTGCTGAATCAGAGCTTTGAGCTTTCGGAAAACGGAAAAATGATCATTAACGGGCCCATGGGCGTCAGCGGTGTCACCAAGCTTTCTTCCTTCACCGCCGGCTTCGTTCTCATCCTGATCACACTGTTTCTGGTGCTCAACCTCATCCACAGCCGGACGGGACGCGCCGTCATGGCGGTGCGTGACAACCGGATTGCCGCAGAAAGCATCGGCATTCCCGTCACCCGCTACCGTCTGCTGGCCTTCGTCATTTCCGCCGCCCTGGCGGGAGCCGCGGGCACGCTGTACGCCATGAACTTTTCCACCGTCACGGCAACCAAATTCGATTTCAACACCTCCATCCTGATTCTGGTGTTTGTGGTGCTTGGCGGTCTCGGCAATATCTGGGGCTCCATCATTGCGGCAGCCCTGCTCACCGTCCTTCCGGAGCTTCTGCGTTCCATGAACGATTACCGGATGCTCATCTATGCGATCCTGCTGATCGCCATGATGATTTTCAACAATTCAGGCCTGAAAAAACGGCTGCTGGAAAAACGCGCCGCGGCCCGTGCCGAAAAGGCGGAAGCGAAACACGGAAAGGAGGCGGCATAACATGGCAATGCTGGAAGTCACCAGTCTGGGCATCTCCTTCGGCGGTCTGCGCGCGGTCGATGAGCTGTCCATGAAAATCGAACAGGGAGGCCTGGTCGGCCTCATCGGACCCAACGGTGCCGGAAAAACCACCGTTTTCAACATGCTGACAGGTGTATACCGCCCCACTGACGGCGGCATCCGTCTGGACGGTCAGAATCTGGTGGGAAAGAAGCCCCATGAAATCTGCCGTCTCGGCGTGGCGAGAACCTTTCAGAATATCCGGCTTTTTACCGCCCAGAGCGTTCTGGACAATGTAAAGGCCGCTCTTCACAACCGGATCACCTATTCCCTCGCGGAAAGCATGCTGCACCTTGGCAGCTACCGCCGGAAGGAAAAGGAAATGGATGAGGAAGCCATGCGTATTTTAAGCCTTTTCGGGCTGGAGGCTTCTGCAGGAAATCTGGCCTCCAACCTTCCCTACGGCAAGCAGCGCAAGCTGGAGATCGCCCGCGCCCTTGCCACGGATCCCAAGCTTCTTCTGCTGGATGAACCCGCCGCAGGCATGAATCCCAATGAAACCCGTGAACTGATGGAAACCATCAGCCTGGTCCGGAAGGAATACGGCGTGACCATCCTTCTGATCGAGCATGACATGAAGCTGGTACAGGGAATCTGTGAATATCTGTACGTTCTCAACTTCGGGAAGCTTCTTACAGAAGGGGAACCGAAGGACGTGCTGAACAATCCGGAGGTCATCACGGCCTATCTGGGCGACTGAAACCGGCGGCACGGGCCCCGGTTTGTGCCGAATTCCACGCCGCATGCGGCACTGTCCCTGCGGCAGCTGAAAAGGAGAATCTCATGGCAATGCTCACTGTAGAAAATCTGAACGTATACTATGGCATGATCCACGCGCTGAAGGACGTGTCCTTTCATGTGGACGAGGGCGAGATCGTAGCCCTCATAGGCGCCAACGGCGCCGGAAAAACCACTACCCTGCAGACTGTCAGCGGCATGCTGCAGGCAAAATCCGGCTCCGTACATTTTGAAAATCAGGATATCACGAAGATGCCCTCCCACCGCATCGTTCAGCTCGGCATCTCCCATGTGCCGGAAGGCCGGCGCATGTTCGCCAATCTGACCGTTTACGAAAACCTGCGGATGGGAGCCTATACCCGAAAGGATAAAAAGGAAATCGAGGAATCCCTGGCCCGGGTTTATGAACGCTTTCCCCGCCTGAAGGAACGCACCAGACAGCTGGCCGGGACCCTTTCCGGCGGCGAGCAGCAGATGCTGGCCATGGGCCGCGCGCTGATGTCCAATCCCCGGCTTCTGCTTCTGGATGAGCCCTCCATGGGCCTGTCCCCTCTTCTGGTATCGGAGATCTTCGACATCATCGAGAGCATCAGCAAACAGGGCGTCACCATTCTTCTGGTGGAGCAGAACGCGAAAAAGGCTCTTTCCATCGCGGACCGGGGCTACGTGCTGGAAACCGGCAGCATCGTGATGGAGGACAGCGCACAGGCGCTTCTGAACAACGAGGATATCAAGAAGGCCTATCTGGGCGAATAAAAAAATGCTGCCCTTCGGGCAGCAGGAAAGGAAAAGCATGTCAAATGTGATTATTACCATCGCGCGTCAGTATGGCAGCGGGGGAAAAACCGTAGGAAAAATGCTGGCAAAGGAGCTGGACATCCCCTATTATGACCGGGAAATCATCTCCATGGCTGCGGAGGAAAGCGGCGTGAACCCCACCCTCTTTCAGGATGAATTCAAGCACCACGGCCTGCGCGCCCTGCTCTCCGGCGGATATAAGGGCAGCCGCCTGCTTTCTCCGGAAAGCGCCGGCTTCACCAGCGATGACAACCTGTTTAATTATCAGGCCAAGATCATCCGTTCTCTGGCAGAGGAAGGCTCCTGTGTGATCATCGGCCGCTGCGCGGACCACATCCTGAAGGATGTGCCCGGCGTGGTGAGAGTATTTGTCCACGCGCCGGAGGATTTCTGCCTGCAGGAGGCCATGAAGGTGAACAGCCTCCCGGAAAACGAAGTGAAAAAGCTCATCGTAAAAACTGATGACTATCGGGCCAGATATTATAAGTATTTTACCGGCCAGGAGTGGAAGAACGCTCTGAACTACGACCTTTCCCTGGACAGCTCTAAGCTGGGCTTCGATGGAACAGTGGAAGCCATCAGGAGCTATATCGAGGTGCGGAAACGGTTTGACGCGAAGATGAAGGAAGAATAAAATCCTTTTCCGAATAAACTTTATTCAAAAACAAAAAAAGAATCCCGCTTGCGGGATTCTCCGCCTGCGGCGGGTCGCGTAAGCGACATCTTCCTTTCCGCCGCAGTGCGATCCACCGGAGGTTTTTATTGATTCATAATCAGCAGAATTCTTTTGTCACTTCGCCAAACCGCTTCACGCCTTCTTCGATCTGTTCCAGAGCGGGAGCGGAAAAGTTCAGCCGGAAGGCATGCCCGGGCCGTCCGGGATCGACGGCAAAGGCCGCGCTCTTTACCACGCCCACGCCCGCCTTCAGGGCGGCATCACTCATCGCATCCACATCGACGGTTTCCGGAACCGTCACCCACAGGAACATGCCGCCTTCCGGCACATGGATGCCCAGAGAGGGCGCACAGGCTTTCTTCAGGCCTTCCGCCATCGCCATGCATTTTTTCCCGTATATGGCGCTGATCTCCTTCAGATGGGCTTCATAGTCCATTTTCTCCAGGCATTTTTCTATGATTTTCTGATTAAATAAGGGATCCTGTCCATCGGCGCCCTTGACGGAAGCGATCTTTCCCACCAGCTCCCCTGCACCATACAGAAATCCTACCCTGAGTCCGGCGGAAAGGGTTTTGGAAAAGGAGCCTACATAAAGCACCCGCCCGTCCTCATCCAGGCTCTTTATGGCTGGAACCGCTTCCCCGGAGAAACGGATCTCACCGTAAGGATCGTCCTCGTAGATGATCAGATCATATTTCCGGGCAACCTCGTACAGCTCTCTTCTCCGTTCAAAAGGCATGGTCATTCCCGTCGGATTCTGGAAATTTGGGATCAGATACACATATTTTCCGCCGCCCTTTGCCGCTTCCTTCTCCAGCGCCTCCGGAATCATTCCCTTTTCATCCATGGGGATTCCCACAGGGATACCTCCCACATTTTTCACGCTGTTAAAGGCGTTTGGAAAGGTAAACGCATCGCAGAAGGCTCTGTCACCTTCCGCGCACAGCGTTCTGGGAACCAGACCCAGGGCTTTTCCGGAGCCGGTCAGAAGCAGAAGCCTTTGACCGTCCTCAGGAAGGCCTTTCGCCCCGGTCAGCCTGTTTCTGATCCATGCCGCCAGTTTCCCGTCCCCTTCCATCGGGCCGTACTGCAGGACGGCCATGGGATCCTCTGAAAACACCTCGGCAGCGCATTGCTGCAGGCATTCCACCGGGATGCTCTCCGGGGCAGGATTTCCCATGGCAAAGGAAAGAAATCCCGGTATGGCCCTGCCCTTCTCCGCAATTTCACGGATCAGACTGTCTCTTTTTCCCATCACTTTTTCTGGAAAGCGGTATTCCATTTTTCACTCGTCTCCTTTCCCTTTTTCCACATGGCATTTCCTTTTGCATTCCACATGCCGAACCCTGTCATGGCGCACAGAACGGAAAAGACCGGAACGATGTAGCACAGCAGAGCAAATGGAATGTAGCCGATCCCGATTCCCAGCACCCCGGTGATATAGGCCGCGGCAGAGGACCAAGGGATGATCGCCGAACCGATCGTGGCGGCGTCCTCCAGACTTCTGGAGAGCACCTTACGGTCCACATCCAGCCTGTCATACATATCCCCCATGGTTTTTCCGGGGATGATGATTCCCAGCATCTGGTTGCCGGTCAGCATGACAATGCCCCATGCAAAAATCAGCGTCGTCACCACAAGGCTTCTCGTGCTTTTTGCAATCTTAAGCAACAGTTCCACAAACAGATCCAGAACGCCCGAGGACTTCAGCGCGCCCGCCATGATGCTGGAAAAGAAAATGATCGCAACCGTTCCGGCCATGGAGGTGATGCCGCCTCTGGTCAGAATTGTATCCACCATTTGTACACCGGTCTGAGATGTATAGCCGGACAGAGCGGCCTCCATCACACTGCTGACGGAGCAGCCCTGGGTCGCCACAGCCACAATGACACTGACAATGGCAGAGGAGCCCATGGCCAGGATTGAGGGCACCTTCAGCGCGGAAAGCAGAAGCACCATGGCAAGCGGGATGAAGCAGGCGATGTTGATATTGAAGTTCGCGGCAAGCGTCTCCTCCATCAGCGTCACATTTGTGGTATCATAGGCGCCGCCGGAGTAACGCAGGCCGATCAGAATGTATAACAGCAGCGTGACAAGCGTGGCGGGAACCGTGGTGTACATCATGGAGGAGATGTGCGAGTACAGGTCCGTACCGGCCATGGCAGGCGCCACGTTGGTAGTATCGGACATGGGAGACATCTTATCTCCAAAGTAGGAGCCGGAAACCACCGCTCCAGCGATCACCACACCCGGAATTCCCATGTTAATGCCGATTCCATACATGGCAAGTCCCATCGTCGCAATACTTCCGAAAGAAGTTCCCGTGAACACGGAGGTTACCGCGCACAGCAGAAACGTCAGAGGCACAATTGCCGCGGGAGAGATGAACCGCAGTCCGTAATAAATCAGGCTGGGAAGGGTTCCGCCGATCATCCAGACGCCGATCATGATTCCGACCAGAATGAGAATGACCAGCGGAATGCCGCAGTTCGCCAGGTTTTCCATGGACTGCTTCTGGATTTCCTCCCAGTCCGTCCGAAGCAGCAGCGCCACCGCGACAGCCACGGCGGCTCCTGTGAACACGGCCATCTGTGTTCCGAAGTTCAGCCGGAGGCTGACCACAATGGATGCGATGATCACCGCAAGAGACAGAACTGCCACAGGCGCGGATGGCCTTTTATGGGTTTCTTTTCTGTTCGCTAATGCTTTTTCCATAATATTTCCTCCTATCATAAGAATCAGAATGTGGACCGGAGCTTCATGCCGTCCGTCTACATACGCAGCAGAAACATGCTCCAGACCGGAATGGTAACCGCGGACAGGGCTGTGGTAAAGACCACGCAGCGGGCGGCGGCTTTTTCATCGGCGCCGTATTTCGCAGCAAGCAGGGATGTGGTGCTTCCCGCCGGCGTTGCGGAAAGCAGGGTGCTCACGCCCGTGATCAGCGCATCCATGCCGGTCAGACGGCAGATGCCGTAAACCAGCGCCGGAATCAGCGCAAGACGGATGGCCGCAAAAAAAATCTGATGCTTTCCGAAAAGCTCCCGGAAATCCACATCCGTCAGGATCGTGCCGATGTAGACCATCGTCATCGCCGTACAGCAGTTGCTGAATGCCAGGATGGTATCCCCCAGGACACCCGGAAGGGGGATCTGGAAGACCATGATCACCATGCCGATGTAGGTGGCAACCATGCAGGGATGGGTGAGTATCTTCCGGTATGCGGTCTTTCCGCTCTCCGTTTTCTGAAAACTGGAAACGCCCGCCGTCCACATGACGATCCGCTGCGGGATCAGAAAGATCGAGGCATACAGCAGTCCCGTTTCCCCAAATACTCCCTCTGCCAGAGGATTGCCCATGAAGCCGGAGTTGGAACAGACCGTGGCATACTGATATACGCATTTTTCTCCGGCGTCAAATCGTCTGTACAGAAGCCGGGAAAGCAGGAAAGATACCACCTGAGCCAGAACCGCCATCAGAAGCACCATAAAGAAGGTACTCCAGAACCCCGCCTCCATTTCCCTGGAAAATGCCTTAATGATGTTGCAGGGAAGGATGGCATACAGGATGATGTCCGTGAGACATTTTTTCCCTTCCAGGGTAATGATTCCTGTTTTTCTCATGAGAAATCCCGCTCCCATCAGAAGCACCATCATCCCCATGAGCCGGTAAAGTTCTGAAAACACTGACGCCACCTCACTCCTGATCCCGGACCAGCTCACGGTCACAGCTTCCGGTACGCGCATAGGACAGCAGGTTTTCCACCGTCCCCTCCGACAGGTTGCGGTCCGCCTCATCCGTATAGAAGGCGGAATGGGAGGTGAAAATCACGTTGTCATGCTCCAGGAGCTTTCCCAGTACCGGAATCGGACAGGTATCATATTCCGGCTTTTTCCTCAGCTGTCCTTCTCCTTCAATCACATCCAGACACACGCCGCCCAGCTTTCCGCTTTCGATCCCCTCCAGCACTGCCTCCGCATCGAACAGACCGCCTCTGGAGGTATTTACCAGAACCACGCCGTCCTTCATCGTCTGAATCGATTCCCGGTTGACCATGTGATGGCTGCTCTCATTGTAAATGGCGTGGTAGATGATCACATCGCACTGCGCATACAGTTCCTCGAGGGGTACGAACGAGGCGAATTCCTCCACTTTGGGATTTGGAAAAGGATCATAGGCGTAAATCTTCTTCGGCCCGAAACCGCTCAGGCAGCGGATAGTCGTAAATCCGATCCGCCCCGCTCCCACCACGCCCACGTTCATGTTGCGAAGCTCCCTTCCCATCAGGCCGTTCAGCCCGTAACGGCATTTTTCCACCTGCAGAAGCTGCTTCCGGAAATGCCGGAGCGCCGCGAGAACCAGCAGCACCGTATGCTCTGAAATGGCGTTCGGAGAATACACCGGAACGTTCGCGCCGCGGATTCCGTATTTTTTCATCGCTTCCAGATCAAAATGATCGTATCCTGCACAGCAGCAGCAGATATAACGGATACCGCACTCGGAAAGCTTTTTGAAAAAAGCCTCCGGCTCCTTATGGTCCGCCGTATAAATCATCGCTTCACAGCCTTCCTCAGCAAGCTTTCCCAGATTCTCCATCGCGGGCGGGCAGTCAAACTCCACCAGCTCAAGCTCCTCATACCGGTCCGCATATGGCGCGAACCTGGCTTTTCCGCCGCGGACCGTATTGAATAATCCAACCTTCATCTCACCTTTCCTCCAGAAAACAGAATGATTTTCAGTAAAAAAAAGAAGAGGCGCCGGATCCGTAGATCCGATACCTCTTCGTATCTGTAATTTATGGCTTTATTTTTACCACATCTGGAATCAGGTGTAAAAAGAAAAACTGAATTTTCCGATCTGCTTCTTTTTCAAAACATTTTTCCTGTTTCTGTTTCTAATCGTATACATAATAGATGTTTTTCATGTAAAATTTCAGGTGGCTGGTCATGCTTTTCTCCGCAAGCTCCTCATCATGGGCAAAGATCGCGTCATAAATGGCCTGATGCTTATCCAGCACAAAACGGATGGATTCTTCCTTCAGAGACAGCTGCAGATTCAAAAGCTCCCTGCTCCGGTATCTGCCCAGCGCCTCGCAGATGTAAAAATTATCAGAGGCCTGCGCGATGATATCGTGAAATTCCTTGTCCAAAAGAAGAATGCCGCGAAGCTCCTTACCTCCCGCCGCTTCCCGAAACCGCTCCATGTTTTCCCGCAGCTGTTCCAGCTGCTTTCCCGTGATATTCCTCGCCGCAAGATAGGCTGCCTTCGCTTCCAGCATCAGCCGGAATTCGCAAAAGTCCACATAATCCTTCAGGCGTATCCTGCTCACCTGGTATCCCGCCCTGCCGCTTTTCTCCAGAAACCGGTCCTCCTCCAGACGGATCAGCGCATCCCTGACCGGCGTTCTGCTCATTCCGAAGAGAACCGCGAGCTGTTCCTGCGGAATCTTTTCGCCGGGAGAAAGCTGCCCGTTCAGGATTTCCCGGAGCACCAGCTCATAGGCAAGATCCGTCTGATTCAGAAAAGGCTGTTCCTTTAAAAGCGTATGGGTCAGACTGTCGTAATATTCTTTGTCCTTCAGCATTTTTCCCTCCGTCCCTGACGATATTTTCACTTTGATTGATTGTAAGTACGGCACGATTTTATCGTGCTGAATTGCGCTGCGCGCAATTATTCTATCAGGAATGTACCGCATCTACAAGGCTTGCGAGCGTTTTTTCCTTTTCTTTTTCCCGCTCCGCAGCAGTCGGCACGTATTCTGTCGCATTCTGTCAGAATCTGCATAAGTTAAACTAAAAGCATTCTGCCCAAACGGCAGAAAGGAGCAGATACATGACGACAACAGGAATCATTCTACTCTGTATCGCCGCTGTCCTAGTCATCGCACTTCTCGCGGCTTTCCTCGTTCTGAAGATACGCGCGCGCCGTTTCCGCCCCACCGGGGATAAGGCGGCCCAGCAGGCGGCTCTGAACCGGGAACTTGCAGAAGCGGGCTTTGCCTATGACAGAAAGGAAGACATTTTCTATTCCCTCATGGACTGCTGGCAGCGGGAAATGGGATACTGTCAGCTCTACGACGAAGGCTCCTCCCTGTTCAACATGGTGATGCACTGCGAACCCGTCCGTTTTTCCTACGCCGGAAAACGCTGGATGATCGAACTCTGGAAGGGCCAGTACGGAATCACCACCGGAGCGGAGGTCGGCATCTACAACACCGATCAGGACGATATCCGTACCGAACGCTTCACCGGACCTTTCTACGACTGCGCACAGGATTCGGAACGTCTTCCCATGAGCTTTGTGCTTCGCAGGAACGGACGTGTCCTGTTTAAAAGGAAAGAGCTTCACTGGTGGCTCACCGGTTTCAGACTGGGAGAATTCTCCACCCTGGATTCCCTCACCATGGATGTGCGCATCCGTTTCCCGAATTCCGAAATGCGGGATGCCTTCCTGGAAGGCCTTCTGGAACTGGGTTACGGCAGCAGGGAATACGCCGTCCGCGGAAATACCGTGACCGTTCACTATACGAAGCCGCACAGCGTTCAGCCCCTCTCCCGCAGCTCGCTTCAGGAGGCGGCCGTACAGCAGATCAACAAAAGCAACTGCGCCTTATTCAGGCAGGCGACGGGAAAATACACGGATACGCTGGATAAACTGGAATATATCAAAGCGCTTGTTCCGGAGCTCTATGACTTTTTCATGCACTCCCTGTACGCGAAAGGCTTCTATGAAGGCTTCGGCTGGCTGCTGGATCTGATTCACGAACATAACCATGCACCGAAGCCTGTTCCGCCCACGCCGCATCCGCCCATGCCTCATCCGCCGAAGCCCTGCCCTCCGGAACCCTGCAGACCGGATCTGTGCTGTCATGCCCGCCGGGCCAACCGGCTCTGTTGCGGCAATTGTGAGGAATGTCCCTACCGCAGAAGCTCCGGCTGCACAGGCTGCTCCGTCACATACGTTTCTTCGTGCAGCTCTTCCTGCGGCAACGGGATGCGGCGCACATGCGGTTCCTGCCAGCACATGAGCCTGAGCTGCCGCTGCTCAGGGTCTTCCGGGCAGTGCTCTTCCGGACGGACTTCATCTGATTCCTGCCGGAGGAACCGGGAAGGGAGGGCTTAACATGCCTTCCCTCACCGCAAAACTCGATAAGCTTTATTCCACCTCGGCCGTCCTGCCCTTTGACAACAGCTCCCGGATCATCCTCATGAGCGACTGCCACAGGGGACAGGGCAACGGGGCCGATAATTTTCTCCCCAACAGCATGATTTTTCAGGGGGCTCTGGAATACTATTATCAGAACGGATACACCTATATCGAGCTGGGAGACGGAGATGAGCTCTGGGAAAACCGGTGCATCGGCGTGATTTTGCGCACCTACAGCCGTCTCTTCCGGCTGCTTGGACAGTTCCAGAAAGAAAACCGGCTTTTCCTGATTTACGGCAACCACGATATCATAAAGCGCAGAAAAAGCTTTGTCCGCGCCGCCTGCGACCTCTATGCCTGCGACGCGCCGGAGGAGCCGGAAAATATTTTTCAGCAGACAAGGGCTTCGGAAAGCCTGATTCTGGAAAATCGTGACACCCTGCAGCGCCTGTTTCTGGTACACGGTCATCAGGGCAGCCTTCTGAACGACGAGCTGTGGCCTCTGGGCCGTTTTCTGGTGCGCTATCTCTGGCGGCCTTTGGAAATCATCGGCTTCACCGCTCCCACAGGCGCCGGCCGCTCCCGGAAGCTCATGGAAAAGATTGAAAGGCAGCTCTGCTCTTACGCTTCCGACACCGGCCGCATCCTCATCGCCGGCCACACCCACAGGCCCGTCTTCGCTCAGCCCGGCACCTGCCCCTATTTCAACGACGGAAGCTGCGTCCATCCGCAGTGTATCACCGGCATTGAGATCAGGGACGGAGGTATCCAGCTTGTGCGCTGGGCCGTGGCGTCAGATCCTCAGCGCCGTCTGGTGATCCGCCGGGAGATCCTGAATGGGCCGGTGGAGCTGGGGGAATATGGATAACGGAAATATCTGAAAAAGGATCCTGCAGGGGATACACTTCTGCAGGGTTCTTTTCTCTTCGGAGCGGCTTCGTCTCCTCAATTGGAAACGTCACTCTCCAGTCTCCCTCGACCAATTCCGAACAGGTGCTGAAATATCCCCAGACAGACCATCCTGCTGTGATCATTTCCGGTTCCACCTCAAAAAAATATTCCTGATAGCTACCGGACTGCTCTTCATCCCAGAAGGCCACGCTCCCAAAGCAGGAAACGGCATTTCCCTGTCCGTCCTTCAGGTAAACATAACCGTGATTATCCGTATTCAGGATATCCGTATAATGTACCTGAATATGAAGCCTGCCGTCCACCCATCCGTATGCGGTAACCGTCACTCCGTCCACCGGAGAAAAGGTCTGATCCGCATCCGGCCTCAGGAAGCCTTTCTGCTGTTCCTCTTCCACTTTTTCCATCTCCATCCCGCTGCTTCCCCGGCGGGTCACGTTTGTCTGAAGTTCCGTCTTTTCCTCCATCCGGCTTAAGTCGATCTCCGGCAGCTCCTGCTCCACCCTCTGTTTTCCGGTGAGAAATTCCGAAACGCTGAACGTGAGCTTCTGGCCCTCGATTTTCTCTCCGTTCATATGCTTTACCTGAACCAGAAAAACCGCCTTTCCGCTCTCCGGATCAAAATCCACCAGGGAACAGGTGCCGATACTGTCCCTGGAGGAATGGAGGGAATAGCTGTCAAACAGATCCACGGTTTCATCAATGCGTTCCTCTGTAAGGTCCTGCATGGAAAGATAGATTTCTGCCGTATCCGCATGCACATACACAGCCTCCACCTCCATCCGGATTCCATTGTCCTCACAGGAAATCTGAACCGGCGTGAGGCGTTTTGCCGTTTCCGGATAGAGGGCATACAGGATCTCATAGGCCGGCATGCTTCCCGCTGCCACAGCCGCAAGCAGCGAAGAGGCGGAAAGGAACAGCACCCCCGCCAGGCATGCTGCCGCGATACGCATCCTCCTCGGAAAGCTGCGCTGCAGCCTGTACGACAGACTTCGTTCCGGCCTCTCCTGCCCTCCGATTGCCTTTCCCGCTTCCTGAATATAGCCATCCTCTATGGCGCTGACCGCCGCTTCGATATCCCGGATATTCATAAGCTCCCCCTTTCTGCCTGTTTCAGATATTGTTTCAGCTTTTCTCTGGTCCGATGCAGGCACACCCTGGCCGCATTTGGGGTCATGTGCAGATTCTCCGCGATCTCCGAAACGGAAAGGCAGTACCAGTATCTCTGCACAAAAATGATCCGGTCCCGGCTGTTCAGCGTACCCAGAAATGCGTTCAGTTCTCCCGCCAGTTCCCTGGCCAGAATCTCCCCTTCCACGCTCCTGCCGCTGTCCAGACAGTCCGCGATCTCTTCCAGGATCACATCATACTGCCGGTTTCGTTTCTGCGCGGTA
>DWYY01000120.1 GCA_019118445.1 Candidatus Eisenbergiella merdipullorum
TCGGCGGGAACGGCGTCGCCCGCTTCCAGAAGGATGATGTCGCCCTTTACCAGGTCCTCACTGGGGATGGTCTGAATCTGACCGTCCCGCAGAACGCGGGAGGTGGCGGCGGACATTTCCTGCAGCGCCTCGATCGCCTTTTCTGCCTTGCTTTCCTGATACACGCCGAGGATGGCGTTGATGATGACCACGGCAAGAATGATGATCACGTCTGCAAAGCTGTCGCTTTCCACAACCGCCAGCACGCCGCTGACCGCAGCGGCTGCCAGAAGGATGAGGATCATCGGATCGGCAAGCTGCTCCAGAAATCTCCGGAAGAGGGATTTCCCTTTCGCGGCGGCAAGACGGTTTTTTCCGTCCTGTTCCAGCCGCCTTTCGGCTTCCGATTGGCGCAGCCCGTCATCGGAAGCTGAAAGCTCCTTCAGAACCTGTTCTTTTTCTTCGCAATAATATTTCATTGTACCTCCATTCTGGAGCGCGACGGGACGAAGATAAATCGCAAATGTGATTTTTCTTCTGCTATCCAGGGCTGTATTGTGACGCTCCGGCACAAACACTCAGCCTGTATCCGGACAAAAAAATCCGGACATAACCGCCAGGCAATATCCGGAGCTGAATTTGAAATAAAAAAGAGACTCAGGTAAGCCTTTCGGTTATACATGAGTCTCGCAATTTGAAACAAGCCAGACCGTCCGATACGGTCACGATGTTGACTTGCTACGTAAATCTACGTTTGCTACTCCCTCACGGGATTTTGGATGCGAAAAAAACTATAGCACGCTTCGGCAGATCTGTCAATCCTCGATCGCCGCTTTCTGGACGTTGATGTCATGGAAGAGTTTCCCATCCACCTTTTCCTTCCGGTCGTAGGTGTAGATGCCGTTTTGTTCCTGCTCCACGTCGGTCAGCTGGGTATAGCAGAAGCCGAACATCTTAGGGTTGAAAAGGAGCGCTTCGGTGAGCCCTTTGTAGCGGGCCACGAATTCTTCTTCCGTCTTCGGGCCCTTGCCATAGCCCCAGGCTTTTTCATCAGAAGCGTCCATGGCCCATTTGATGCCGCCGTATTCGCTGACGAACATGGGAAGGCCTTCCGTATAATGCTGCCTGTCGCTAAGACGGTCCGCAAAGAGGCCGGTCCCGTTTTTGAACGGTTCATAGGATGCGGCAAAGACAGCCGGGTCCTGTTCGTAGTCATGTACATCATAGATATCCGTGACCACATGATAGTTTCCGCTGGTATCGATGCAGGGACGGGTGGTGTCGTACTGTTTTGTAAGGTGATAGGTGAGTGCGAGCAGGCCGTCGATCTGCCTGCGGCCTTCATAATCCCAGGTCTCATTAAACGGACACCAGCCGATGATGGAAGGATGGTTGAAATCCCGTTCGATGGCCTGCATCCATTCCGGAATGAAAGCCTCATAGCCGGAATAGGAGGAAAGGTCAAAGCCCCAGTTCGCCATTTCTCCCCAGGTCAGATATCCCATCTGGTCGCAGTGGTAGAGAAAGCGGGGCTCGAACACCTTCTGGTGCAGGCGCGCTCCGTTAAAACCCGCCGCCATGGACAGGCGGATGTCATTCCGGAGCGCTTCGTCGGAGGGAGCGGTGTAGATACCGTCCGGATAGAAGCCCTGATCCAAGACCAGACGCTGGAAAACGGATTTTCCGTTGATGAGGAAGCGGTATCCATCCAGCTTCACTTCGCGCATGCCGAAGTAGCTGTTTACATGATCCTCTCCAAAACTGAGAGTGAGGTCATACAGTCTTCCGGCTCCGGGCTCCCACAGATGAAGCTCCTTTAAGGGCAGAGTCAGAAATACGTTCCCGCAGGAGCTGGCCGCTGAAGCGCTTCCGCAGTCTTTTCCCTCATAGGAGGCAGATGCGGTGAGCACACCTTCTCCCTCCACCTGTGCCTTGATGGTGAGCGTGCCTTCGGAAATGTTGGGATAATACTGTACCGCTTTCACATAGGAAGCAGGGGTGAATTCCAGCCACACGGTCTGCCAGATCCCTGTTGTCCTCGTATAAGAGCAGCCATAGGAAGCATAGCGGTCGCTCTGCTTTCCGATGGGCTGCATGGGGCTTCTGGTATCGTCCTGTGCATAGACGGTCAGATCATTTTCTCCTGCGTGTACCAGTCCGGTGATGTCAAAGACAAAGGAAACGTAACCGCCCTTATGGCGTCCTGCCTCTTTGCCGTTTACGAATACGCGGCAGTCATAGTCCACCGCCCCGAAATGGATGAGCACTCTGCCCTGAAGCTTCTCTTCGGTCAGAGAAAAGGTGCGGTGATACCAGACGGCAGGGATGAAATCGGTGTATCCGATGCCGCTTAAAACGCTTTCCGGGCAGAAGGGAACGATGATCTTATCCTTAAAATCCGTCCTGCTCTCATATCCACGCTCCAGCCCGCTCACGCCAAAGTCAAACTCAAAATCCCACGTTCCGTTCAGGTTCATCCAGTTTTCCCTTACCATCTGAGGAAAAGGGTGTTCCGGTCTTGGTATGTTTGTTGTCATTTCTCCTCC
>DWYY01000121.1 GCA_019118445.1 Candidatus Eisenbergiella merdipullorum
ATATCCCAGTAAGTAAGACCCCTTAGAGAGTATGAGGTAGATAGGCTGAAGGTGGAAGTGCAGTAATGCATGGAGCTGATGAGTACTAATCGGTCGAGGGCTTAACCAAAGGACGGATGGAGCAGGAGAGGACTGCATGAGATCGGAATCAGTGTTCGGTTTTGAGGGTACGGGAAATTTGATAGTGTTTTGATGTTGATAAAGAACGGATTTGCTTCCGTTCTTTTTTTTGTGTATGACGGGCATGCCGTCAGTCTGTGGTGAAAGTCCACAAGGGGCGTTGTTGCTGACGAACAGAAACCTGATATAAGGCGTACATGGCGGATAAGCTGGCCCAAGACAGCGGGTGTAAGAAAGCGGAAGACTTCTGCAAAACCTGCTTTTCACCACTAGGTGGGGATAAAAGATAATGGATACCTGCATTGCTGATTATCTGCGGGCAAGAGCATACGTAGAACGGGCAGTGGAGCCTATGTTTTGTGAAGATTCCTATGGATACAGACCACACAGATCAGCATTAGATGCGGTTGAGAAGACAAGGAAAAGATGTTGGAAATATGACCATGTTATAGAATTAGATGTAAAAGGATTGTTTGACAATATCGACCATGAATTGTTAATGAGAGTGGTACGCAGACACGTAAAGGAGCCTTGGATATGTTCGTATATTGAAAGATGGATCAAAAGTCCTTTCGTTCTGCCGGATGGAGAGGGGAGAGAAAATCTCCCCTACTCGATTGCATTCGGTGGGCGGATGGCCTAAGGGGAGAAATCTTGCAGTACGTCCCCCTGCAGGCAGATGGGCAGTCTCGGATAATCCCTATCAGTTTTTTTACCATCGTAGAGGATTTGGTATACAAATTTTTGTGTATACGGTATAATAAAGAACAGGATAATAAAGAGAATTATATATAATGCAGAAGGCGATTTGAGTAATTTTTTGCAGCTATATAAAAAAGAGATTTTACTCATTCCCACAATAGCGCCAAAGTCAAAATGTGATTAAAGAGCATTCAGCTTTGGGGCATAAGTGAGCTCTCTATATTGAGGAATGGATACGAATACAAAGAATTAACGAATGAAAGGAGCCCATGGACAGCTTATTCAGTAACAGCGATACAGATACGGTGCGATCCACCCGTATCATATATACCCCTTCTTCCTTTGCACGTTCCAGCCTGATCCATCTGCAGGAAACCGGTACCCTCCAGGCGCTGCATCCGCATAAGAGCGAACGGAGCGGCCTATGTTCCTGCCTGTTTTTTACCGTCCTGTCCGGGGCGGGAAAGCTTTCCTATGGCGGGAAATCCTATGACCTGCATATGGGGGATTGCGTTTTCATTGACTGCCGGAAGCCCTACAGCCATGAAACGGGTTTCTCAGGTGCGGGCAGACAGGGGAAGGAGGCTCTCTGGTCCTTACAGTGGTGCCATTTTTACGGACCCAACATGAATGCCATTTATCAGAAATATCTGGAACGGGGTGGCAGGCCTGTGTTCCATCCGGAACGCCTTTTGACCTATCGCGGTATCCTTGAGGAGCTTTATCAGATCGCGGATTCCGCTGATTATGTCCGGGATATGAGGATACAGGAGAAGCTGTCCTCTCTGCTGATCCTTCTCATGGAGGACGCATGGGACACGCAGGAGGCAGCTGCTGGTGCATCGGCTGTTGTGGATATCCAACAGGTGAAGGAATATCTGGACGCGAACTATACCGAAAAGATCACGCTGGATGATCTGGCCGCCCGTTTTTTCATCAATAAGTATTATCTGCTGACTCTTTTTAAGGACCGTTACGGCGTTCCCGTAAATACCTATCTGAACCAGGTGAGGGTCACTTATGTCAAGCGGCAGCTTCGTTTTACAGGCCGGACGGTGGAGTCCCTGGCGGATGAACTTCATATCGAACCGGCCTATCTGAGCAGGTTATTCAAAAAGGTGGAGGGAGTGAGCCCCAGCGAATTCAGGAAGAGCTGGAAGGGGGATGCCTGAGTGTTGGCCCAGAGCCAGGCATCTGTTCGTGCAGGCACGACATCTGCCTGGTTCCGGCGGACGAGTGAACTGTAAACCCAATATCGTGCAACCTTTTCCTGTGATCTGTTATTCCTTTTTCCGGCGGTTTCATGTAGAATCGCATTTGTTTGATGTAACACGGGAAAAATAAAAGAAGCAACGAAAAGGATAAGGAGTTTTGGATAATGAATGAGACTGCGAAAAAAGTTGCATTGATCACCGGAATTACCGGGCAGGATGGTTCCTATCTGGCGGAATTCCTTCTGGAGAAGGGATATGAGGTGCACGGCATCACCCGCCGCGCCTCCAGTTCCAATACGTCGCGTATCGACCACATCCGGGATCGGATCACGCTGCACGATGGGGATCTGACTGATTCTTCCTCCATGATCCGCATCATCGGGCTGGTGCAGCCGGATGAGATCTATAACCTGGCGGCGCAGAGCCATGTGCAGGTGTCCTTCGATGTGCCGGAGTATTCCGGCGAGGTGGACGCGATCGGCGTACTGCGTGTGCTTGAAGCGGTCCGGCTGCTCGGGCTGAAGGAGAAGACGAAGGTTTATCAGGCTTCCACCTCCGAGCTGTACGGCAAGGTGGAAGAGGTCCCGCAGAAGGAGACCACGCCGTTCCACCCCTACAGCCCTTATGCGGTGGCGAAGCAGTACGGCTTCTGGATCACGAAGGAATACCGGGAAGCCTACGGGATGTTTGCAGTAAACGGGATCCTTTTTAACCACGAGTCGGAACGCCGCGGGGAGAACTTTGTCACCAGAAAGATCACCCTGGCGGCCGGAAGGATCGCGGAAGGCCTGCAGGATCATCTGGAGCTGGGAAATATGGATTCCCTGCGTGACTGGGGTTATGCCAAAGATTATGTGGAGTGCATGTGGCTGATCATGCAGCAGGAAAAGCCGGAGGATTTTGTCATCGCCACCGGTGTGCAGCATTCGGTCCGTGATTTTACGGAAAAAGCCTTTGCCGCCAACGGGATCACCATCCGCTGGGAGGGGGCAGGGCTGGAGGAAAAGGGCTACGACGCCAAAACCGGAAAGATGCTGGTATGCGTGAATCCAGAGTGGTTCCGTCCCACGGACGTGGACAATCTCTGGGGGGATCCCACCAAGGCTAAGACGGTCCTGGGATGGGAGCCGCAGAAGACCAGCTATGAGCAGCTTGTGAAGATCATGGCGGAGCACGACCGTGCGCTTGCCAGACGGGAAAAGGCGCTGCAGAGCGTGTAAGGAAAGAAGACGATTTAAAATGATGGAAAAAAATGCAAAAATCTACGTGGCAGGGCACCGGGGCATGGTTGGCTCCGCCATCGTGCGGGAGCTGAACCGCCAGGGTTATACGAACATCATCACCCGCACCCATAAAGAGCTGGACCTCTGCCGCCAGGATGCGGTAGAAGCGTTTTTCGCGCAGGAGAAACCGGAATATGTATTCCTTGCAGCCGCGAAGGTGGGCGGTATTGTGGCAAATGAGGAAGCTCTGGCGGATTTCATGTACGACAACATGATCCTGGAGATGAACGTGATCCATTCCGCCTGGCAGAATGGCTGCAAAAAGCTGGAGTTTTTGGGAAGCTCCTGCATCTATCCGCGTATGGCGCCTCAGCCGATGAAGGAGAGCTGCCTTTTGACGGGCGAACTGGAAAAGACCAATGAGGCGTATGCGTTGGCGAAGATCTCCGGCCTGAAATACTGTGAGTTCCTGAACCGGCAGTACGGAACGGATTATATCAGCGTTATGCCCACCAATCTCTATGGCCCCAACGATAACTATCATCCGACCCACAGCCATGTGCTGCCCGCGCTGATCCGCCGCTTCCATGAGGCGAAGGTGGAGGGAAAGGATACCGTCACCTGCTGGGGCGACGGCTCCCCGCTGAGAGAATTCCTGTATGTGGACGATCTGGCGAACCTGTGCGTGTTCCTGATGAACAACTACAGCGGAAATGAGACGGTGAACGCCGGGACGGGAAAGGAACTGACCATTAAAGAGCTGACCGAGCTGGTAGCAAAGGTGGTCGGCTACACCGGAAAGATCGAATGGGATACCACGAAGCCCAACGGCACACCTAGAAAGCTTCTGGATGTGAGCAAGGCGACGAAGCTCGGCTGGACATATAAGACGGAGCTGGAGGATGGCATCCGCCTGGCTTACGAGGATTTCCTGAATAATCCCATGAGGGCGGAGAGATGATCTTTTACGGGAACTGAAAAAAGGACCGGACGGCCGCTGCATGACTTTTCAGGTGCGGCGGCCCGGCGTGATTTATGGAGGAAACCTATGAATATCATATTACTGTCAGGCGGCTCTGGCAAACGGCTGTGGCCTCTGTCGAACGATGTCCGTTCCAAACAGTTCATCCAGATCTTCAGGACGAAGGACGGAAGCTATGAGTCGATGGTGCAGCGTGTTTACCGGCAGATAAAAAAAACGGACGCGGATGCAAAGGTGACGATCGCAACCAGCAAGACCCAGGTTTCCGAGATCCATAATCAGCTTGGAGAGGATGTGGGCATTTCCGTTGAGCCTAGCCGCAGGGATACGTTCCCGGCGATCGCGCTGGCAGCGTCGTATCTGGCGGATGTGCAGGGCGTGGAACCGGAGGAACCCGTCATCGTCTGTCCGGTTGACCCCTATGTGGAGGACGATTATTTTGAAGCGTTAAAGGAGATGGAGAAGTTTGCGGCAAAGGGAGGGGCGGATCTTTTCCTGCTGGGGATCGAGCCGACCTATCCGTCCGAAAAATACGGTTATATCATTCCGGAGAGTGCCGACAGGGTCTCTGCGGTGTCAACCTTTAAAGAAAAACCGAACGCTGATATGGCAGCGGAATATATCCGGCGGGGCGCGCTCTGGAACGGGGGTGTATTTGCCTTTCGGCTGAAGTATGTTCTGGATAAGGCGCATGAGCAGGTCGATTTTACCGATTACCACGACCTGTTCGCAAAGTATGATTTGCTTTCCTGTATTTCCTTTGACTATGCGGTGGCGGAAAAGGAAAAGAATATCCGGGTAATGCGTTTTGCCGGCCAGTGGAAGGATCTCGGAACCTGGAACACGCTGACGGAAGCGATGGAGGAGAACAGCGTGGGTGATGCCACCATGAACGAGACCTGTAAAAACGTGCACATCATCAATGAATTAAACGTGCCGGTCCTCGCCATGGGCCTGCATGATGTGGTGATCTCCGCCTCCCCGGAGGGCATCTTAGTAAGCGACAAGGAGCAGAGTTCCTATATCAAACCATTCGTGGACAAGCTGGATCAGCAGGTCATGTTCGCACAGAAGAGCTGGGGAAGTTTCCGCGTGATGGATGTGGAGGAGGAGAGCCTGACCATCAAGGTGACCCTGAAGGCAGGGCACAATATGAATTACCACAGTCATAAGAACCGGGACGAGGTCTGGGTCGTGACTGCCGGTACGGGCCGGACGATCGTGGATGGCATGGAGCAGGAGGTGAAGGCCGGCGATGTGATCACGATGCAGGCCGGATGCCGTCATACGATCATTGCCGAAAGTGAGCTGAAGCTGGTGGAAGTCCAGCTCGGCAGGGAGATTTCCGTCCATGACAAACAGAAATATGCGCTCGAATATTGAAGAGAATGCTCAAAAAAACAAACCGTTCCTGCTAAAGCCCGCCGGAAAGGATTATCTCTGGGGAGGGAGCAGGCTGAATGACGACTTTTCCAAAGGGATAGACCTGAATCCTCTGGCGGAGACCTGGGAATGCTCCACCCATCCGGACGGCCCCAGCACGGTGGCAAGCGGCGAATATGCCGGACAGACCCTTGCCGCAGTGCTGAAAGCCCATCCGAAATATCTGGGCACACATCCGGGGACAAAGGGGGAACTGCCCATCCTGATCAAGTTCATCGACGCCAGAAAAGATCTGTCCGTCCAGGTCCATCCCACGGATGAATATGCCCGGGAACATGAGAACGGACAGCTTGGCAAGACCGAGATGTGGTACGTGCTCGACGCGTCGAAGGACGCGAAACTGGTGTATGGCCTGCACCACGATGTGGATAAGGAACAGCTTCGAAAAAGCATCGAAGATGGCACGGTGGAGAAGTACCTGCAGAAGGTGCCGGTGAAGAAAAACGATCTGTTTTACATTGAAGCCGGGACCATCCATGCGATCGGCGCAGGCGCGCTCATCGCCGAGATCCAGGAAAGCTCCAACCTTACCTACCGTCTGTATGACTATGACCGCACGGACAAAAACGGCAGAAAAAGACAGCTTCATATCGAGAAGGCCTTGGAGGCGGCGAACCTGAAAGCAAGTGCGGAGCCCAGACAGCCGCTGCGCGTCCTGAAATACCGCCGCGGATGCGCTTCAGAGCTCTTATGCCGCTGCCGGTATTTTGAAGTGTACCGCATGCTGGTCAACACCGAACGCTGCAGGGAGCTGGTGGGTTATCAGGCGGATAGCAGCTCCTTCCGCGTCCTGCTGTGCACCGACGGCTGCGGTTCCATTTCTTTTGGTGAAAACGAAGCCTTTAACTTTTTCCGGGGCGACTGTATTTTTGTGCCGGCGGATTCCGTAAAGCTCAGGATCCACGGGCAGGCACAGTTCCTGGATGTGCGGGGATGATCAGCTTTTTTGTGGGAATTGCCTCAAAAAACTGTTTTTCATCCCTTTTTGCTTGACACTTTTGGCGGATGGAAGTAGGATAAGAAAGGGGAACAACCGGCCTGCTTTTATGTATGAGACCGGCTGCTCGATACACTTTAGAAAGCGGGGAAAACCATATGGAACTCATCGTATTTCTGATCCTGTTTCCATTCCTTGCCGCGCTTGTGATGTCCTGCATGAAACATCATGGACTGCTCAGAAGGGTCGTGCAGTTCACTTTCTGCGGCATCATCGTTGCGGCGGTCATCGCGTTTGCGGTCCAGAACCTGATCGGAGGAAAGACGGAGGCCTATCTGCCTCATACGCATCTCATTGATATGCTGATGTTGGTGGTGGAATGGGGGCTGGTGGCCTTGGTATTTTATTACAGCTTCAAATTCCGGAAGTATTACTGTGCGTTCCTTTCCATCCTGCAGACTGGGCTGATGACCTGGCTGGAGCTGAGCGGCCGGACGGATCTGGAAGCGGATCATATCCTGGCGGACAAGCTGACGGTGGCAATGGCGCTGATCGTCGGGATCGTCGGCTGCCTGATCTGCGTTTACGCGGTCGGCTATATGAAAGATTATAACAGGCACCATCTGGACTATAAAGACAGAAGGTCTTTTTTCTTTGCCATGCTTTTCCTGTTCCTGGGAGCTATGATGGGGTTGATCTTCTCCAGCAATCTGATCTGGATCTATTTCTTCTGGGAGATCACGAGTATCTGCTCCTTCCTTCTCATCGGATATAATCAGACGGAAGAGGCTATGGACAATTCCTTCCGCGCCCTGTGGATGAACCTGCTGGGCGGCCTGGGATTTGCGGTGGCGATCGCTTTCTGTGTCACACAGCTCGGGATCATCAATATTCAGGATCTTGTAAATTTCGCCGTGAGCGGAGACGAAGGCGCTTCTCTTGCGCTGATCCCGGTGGTGTTTTTAGCCTTCGCCGGATTGACCAAGAGCGCGCAGCTTCCTTTTTCCGGATGGCTGCTGGGAGCCATGGTAGCGCCCACGCCCACGAGCGCGCTGCTGCATTCCGCCACGATGGTGAAGGCGGGCGTTTATCTCCTGATCCGGCTCGCGCCTGCGCTGCAGGGCAATATGGCGGGCCTGCTTGTGACCACGATCGGCGGCTTTACCTTCCTGATGACCTCTATGCTGGCCATTTCTCAGGACGACGGGAAAAAGGTGCTGGCTTATTCGACCATTTCCAATCTGGGGCTGATCACGGCCTGCGCCGGTGTTGGCATGCATGAGGCCGTATGGGCGGGCATCCTCCTGATGATGTTCCACGCGGTGTCCAAGTCCCTGATGTTCCTTTCCGTAGGCGCAGTGGAAAACTGCACCGGAAGCAGGAACATCGAAGATATGCACGGGCTGATCGTGATGCTGCCAAGGCTTGCCTACGTGATGATCATCGGGATCGCGGGTATGTTCCTGGCACCCTTCGGCATGCTGATCTCCAAGTGGGCGGCGCTGAAGGCCTATGTGGATTCGGGAAGCATCCTTCTGGTGATCTTCCTGGTATTCGGAAGCGCCACCACCCTGTTTTACTGGACCAAATGGCTGGGTACTCTGGTCGCGATCCATCACCATTCAGACCGGGTGCAGAATGTGACGAAGAAAAGCGAATGGACAGCCCTTCTTACCCTGAGCATCCTGATGGTAGCGCTTTGCGTGACCTTCCCGCTGGTCTCTTTCTATCTGATCGAGCCTTTCCTGACGGATATGTATCATACCTACGTGCCGAATCTGATCGGGACCGGAAACCTGTATATCATGATCATGATGCTGTGCCTGATCCTCGGGCTGCCGCTGGCGGTGCGGCTTCTGACCCTGGGAAAGAAGAACAAGATCGTCATGTCCTACATGAGCGGCGCGAATGCCGGCGACGACCGGCATTTCATCGATTCCTTAGGAGAGGAAAAGCATCTGTATCTGGCAAACTGGTATATGCCGGATTATTTCAGTGAGAGTAAACTGCTCATGCCGTCGCTGGTCCTTGCGGCGGGAGCGTTGATCATTCTCATGATTCTTTCGATAGGGGGTGCAATGGTATGACATCCTTTGTGATCGCAGTCGTATATCTGATCGGCGCGCCGTTTCTAGGAGCGCTGCTGGAGGGGCTGGACCGGAAGGTGGCGGCCCGCATGCAGGGGAGGAAGGGGCCTTCCCTGCTCCAGCCGATCTACGATATCCACAAGCTGTTCTGCAAGCAGTCCGTGGTGGTAAATAACATGCAGGATTTCCTGGTCTGCGGTTTCCTGGTATTCGTGGTGTTTACGGGGGTACTGTTTTTCTGGGGCGGGGATATCCTGCTGGTGTTCTTCGCGCTGACCCTGGCCGGGATATTTTTCATCATGTCGGCCTGCTCCGCGAACGCGCCGTACAGCTCCATGGGCGCGCAGAGGGAGCTGATGCAGATGATGGCCTATGAGCCCATGATCCTGCTGACAGCCATTGGTTTCTATATCGCGACGGGAAGCTTTTCTGTCCGGGAGATCGCGCAGGCTCCGGTGTCCTCCATCTGTTACCTGCCCGGCTTTTTCATCGGTTTTCTTTTCATCCTGACGATCAAGTTCCGGAAATCGCCTTTTGACATCAGCACTTCCCATCACGCCCATCAGGAAATGGTGCGGGGCATCACCACGGAGCTGTCCGGAAATATCCTGGCTCTGGTGACGCTTTCCCACTGGTATGAAAATGTGTTCCTGCTCGGTGTGGTCGGACTGTTCATCATCAATTCAAGCTGGGTCAGCATCCCGATCGCCATTCTGGTCTGCCTGGCGGCTTTCCTGTTTGAAACGCTGGTGGACAACGTGTTCCCCAGGGTCAAATGGCAGGAGATGCTGAAATGGACCTGGATCGTCACTCTGGCGGCAGGCGGGATCAATCTGATGATCGTGATGCTGATGGGATGAGCCGGCGCGTCCTTTCGTGTAGAAAGCGCCTGGGAATGGAGAAAATAACAAGGAGCAAGGAAGATGAAAGTATCAAATTCACCGTGGCTTTTGCATTATGACGGTTCAAGCTGCAACGGCTGCGATATAGAGGTTCTGGCCTGTCTGACTCCGGTGTACGATGTGGAGCGGTTCGGGGTCATCAATACGGGAAATCCTAAACATGCAGATATTTTCTTGATCACGGGAGGCATCAATGAACAGAATAAGCCTGTAGTGCAGCAGATTTATTCTCAGATGCCATCCCCCAAGGTGGTCATTGCGGTGGGGATCTGTGCCTGCAACGGCGGGATCTTCAAGGAGTGCTACAATATCCTTGGCGGCGTGGATACCATCATCCCGGTGGACATCTATGTGCCGGGCTGTGCGGCCAGGCCAGAGGCCATCATCGACGGCGTGGTGAAGGCGGTGGCCCTGCTGGACGAAAAGAGAAAGAAGATGGCCGAAGAAAAGAAGCTGGAGAAGGCCGGAGAGGAGGGCGCAAGATGATAGATGGAGAAATCATGCAGGTGGACCCGGAAAGCCTCATTACAGAAGTGCTGAAATTGAAGCACCGGGATTACAGGCTCATCCAGATCTGTGCTGTGAATGCGGGAGACGGCTTTGATATCACCTATTCCTTCGGGAAAGAATACAAGATGGTGGGGCTCAGGCTTTCCATCCTGCCGGATGAGGAGATCGTGAGCATCAGCGATATTTACGCGCCGGCCTGGCTGTACGAGAATGAAATGCATGACCTGTTCGGGATCACGGTGAAGATGATGTCTGTGGATTATCATGGAAATCTTTACCGGATCAAGAAAAAAGCGCCTTATCGGAAAGAGGCGGCAGAGACGAAACAGGAAAAGTGAGGAGAAAAAAGAAATGTCCACAAGAAGTGTTGTCCCGTTTGGGCCGCAGCATCCGGTCCTTCCGGAGCCGATCCATCTGGACCTGGTCCTGGAGGATGAAAAGGTGGTGGAAGCTGTCCCTTCCATCGGGTTTGTCCACAGGGGACTGGAAAAGCTGGTTGAAAAAAAGGAATTTACAGAATATGTCTACGTGGCGGAGCGCATCTGCGGCATCTGCAGTTTCATGCATGGCATGGGCTATTGTGAGGCGGTGGAGCACATCATGAACATTGAGATCCCGCCCCGGGCGAGGTATCTGCGCACGATCTGGTGCGAGATGAGCAGGATACACAGCCATCTGCTCTGGCTGGGGCTGCTGGCGGACGCCCTGGGGTTTGAGAGCCTGTTCATGCAGTCCTGGAAGATCAGAGAAAAGGTGCTGGATATGTTTGAAGCGTCCACCGGCGGAAGGGTGATCTTTTCTGTCAATAAGATCGGCGGCCAGAGGAAGGACATAGACGCTTCCATGCTGCGCCGTTTCGTCGCCGATTTCCAGGATATCGGAAAGGAACTGAAGGAGCTGACCAAAACCTTTCTGAATGATTCCGCGGTGAACAGCAGGCTGCGGGATGTGGGATTCCTGACGAAACAGCAGGCGCACGACCTGGGAGCGGTAGGACCGTTCATGCGCGCCAGCGGGATCGCACTGGATAACCGGAAGCTGGGCTATGCGGCCTATTCCGACCTGAATTTTGAGCCTGTGACCAGCAGCGTGGGAGATTGTTACGCCAGATGCGAAGTCCGCATTCATGAGATCTTCCAGTCCATTGATCTGATCCGCCAGGCGGCGTCAAAGATTCCGGGCGGAGAGGTGGCCGTGCCCTTTAAGGGCTTCCCGGAGGGAGAGTATTTCATGCGGGAAGAACAGCCCAGGGGAGAAGCGATCTACTATGTAAAGGCGAACGGGACAAAATTCATCGACCGGTTCCGTGTGCGCACCCCCACCTTTGCCAACCTTCCTGCGCTGATACAGACGCTGAAGGGCTGCCAGCTTGCTGATGTGCCGGTCATGATCCTGACGATCGATCCCTGCATCAGTTGTACGGAGCGATAAGGGGTAGGCTGAAGGACCGCCGCTTTGTCTAAAAGAAACCGCCGCCTGCAGCGGCAAAAAGGAGGCAGTTTTTGCCATGAAAAACATGAGGATCATGAGATTTACTAGGACGGCGCTGAAGAATCTGTTCAGCCCGCCAGCCACCAGATCCTATCCGGAACAGCCCAGAGAATATCCGGAGCGGACGAGGGGCCATATAGAAAACGATATTGACACCTGCATTCTCTGCGGCCTTTGTTCCAGAAAATGCCCCACGGGCGCGATCACGGTGAACCGGGCGGAGAAGACCTGGAAGATTGACCGCTTCGGCTGCATCCAGTGCGGCTGCTGCGTGGAGAACTGCCCGAAAAAGTGTCTGCGCATGGAAAAGACCTATCCGGAGCCCGGCCCGGAAAAGAGGACGGATACCCTCATAAAAACTAACATGCCTGCTCCGGCCCCTAAGCCGGCGGCAAACCCGCAGGGAGCGGCTGCTTCGCCTGCGAAACCTGCTGCGAACCCACAGACGCCTGCTTCGCCTGTGGCTCCCGCCGGGAAGGCAGAAGCATGAGGGCGCAGATCACGGTCCTGGGAGTGGTGCAGGGGGTAGGCTTCCGCCCTTTTGTGGCGGAAACTGCCCGTGAGCTTTCCATCCGTGGAAGCGTATGCAACAGCGGAGGCGTGGTGCGGATCGAGGCGTTTGGAACAGGAGAGGCGATGGAGGAAATGATCCGTCGCCTTCGTTTTTGTGCGCCGACTTCCGCGCGGGTAGAACGGGTGGTCGTGGAAGAAGGAAAAGAAGCCGGTTATCCTGAACCGGCGGATTTCCGGATCGTGGAGAGCGAGAAGGAAAATAAGGCGGATATCCCGCTGATCCCTCCTGACCTTCCCATCTGTGAGGACTGCCTTGCGGAGATGAGGGACCCGTCCAACCGCCGCTTCCGTTATCCCTTCATCAGTTGTACGGCGTGCGGTCCCCGCTACAGCATTTTGGAGGCCCTTCCCTATGACAGGGAGCACATTTCCATGCGGGACTATGCCATGTGCGCGGAGTGCAGACGGGAATACCGGCAGCCGGGCGGCAGGAGACGGCACGCACAGACCATATCCTGTCCCGATTGCGGTCCGCAGTTGATCCTGAGCGGGCCGGAAGAATTTGCTTCGGAAGTCACATCGGAGGGCAACGTACCTTCCGGCCTGCAGCCGGACACGGAAGCGGCTCTTGAAAAAGCGGCAGGAATCCTGAAGGCAGGCGGTCTCCTGGCGGTGAAGGGGATCGGCGGATATCAGTTTGCCTGCCGCCCGGACCTGGAGGAAACGGTGCGGAGGCTGCGCCTGTTGAAGGGCAGGGAGAAAAAGCCCTTTGCGGTGATGTTTCCCTCCTTGGAAAGCATCCGCGCTTTCTGCAGGGTTTCCAGGCAGGAAGAGGCGCTGCTGGTTTCCCCCGCCCGGCCCATCGTCCTCCTGGAGCGAAAGGGCGTGGATGCCTTCTGTCCCTCTTTGTGCTCAGAAAGCCGGTATCTTGGGGCGTTTCTTCCGTATACGGGCCTGCATCAGCTTCTTACCGAAGAAGCGGGGCCGCTGGTGATGACCAGCGCGAATGTGACGGACGATCCCATTTTCACACAGGAAAAAGAGCTTGCGCAGCTCTGGCAGCGCTTTCCGGATCTCCTGTCCGGCGCGGCATGGAATACGAGGCGTATCGTGCCGCCTCTGGACGATTCCCTGATGCGGGTCACGGCCGGGCATGTGCAGATGCTCCGCAGAAGCCGGGGCTTCGTCCCCTCGCCCGTATATCTGGCGGAACGCAGGCATCCTGCTTCGCAGGAACGCACGGATTCTGCTTCGCAGAGGAACACGGATCCGGCTTTCCCGGTCCTGGCCTTCGGCGGCGACCTGAAGGCTGTATTCTGCCTTGCGGCCGGAAACCGGGCTTACCTGAGCCAGTATTTTGGGGATATGGAAAATTTCCGGGTGTATCAGATCTGGAAGAAAGAGCTGTCCCGGATGGAAAAATTATTCGGCCTCCGTCCCGGAGCCCTTGTGTGCGACCTGCATCCCGGCTATGTGACGGCGCAGATGGCGGAGAAGACGGCAAAGGAGAGCGGGCTTTTCCTGCTCCGCGTCCAGCATCACCATGCCCATGCGGCTTCCGTGATGGCGGAGCACGGGCTGGAACGCTGCATTGGCGTGGTCTTTGACGGAACCGGATACGGAACGGACGGGCATGTGTGGGGCGGGGAGTTCCTGCTGTGCGAAGGCGCTTTCTTCGAGCGCGTGGGCCATCTGGAGGAGATCGGGCTGGCAGGAGGGGACGCCGCGGCTTTGGATGCGGCTCTGGACGCGGCCTGTCATCTGGCAGACCTTTCCGGGCCAGAAAACAAAAAGGAGCCGGAATGGCTCCAATATAGCCTTCTGGCGGTTCCGGATGAGGTCCGCTCCAGGCTGGATTTCGTGAAAAAAGTGCTGGAGGCGGGAATCCATGTGCAGAAAAGCTCCAGCATGGGGAGGCTCTTTGACGCGGTCAGCGCTTTGCTTGGGATCCGTTTTTCTAACAGTTATGAGGGGGAGTGCGCGATCGCGCTGGAGAATGCGGCCTGGATGGCAAAAAGGCGGACGGCAGGGATGCAGGAGATCCGCCCGCTGCCATTTCCGGTCCAGGAGGAGGACGGGATGCTGACCGCGGACAGAAAGACGCTCCTTAAAGCCCTGCTCCGGGAATATGACAGGCTGACCCAAAACGGGATGCACAGAGAACAGGCGGCGCAGGCTCTTGCCCTGGCCTTTCATGACGCGGCCGCGGATATGACGCTTGCCATGTGCCGGAAGCTCCGGGAGAAAACCGGGATTTCCCAGACTGCTTTAAGCGGCGGCGTATTTGCCAACGTCCTTCTTCAGGAACGCTGCAGGACGCTGCTGGAGAAGGACGGCTTTCAGGTATATGTCAATGAACAGGTTCCCGGAAACGACGGCGGCATCTGCCTGGGCCAGGCCTGGATCGCGGCCCGCAGTCTGAAATGATTCCGCCGGGTGTGAAGCGGTCAGACCAGCTTTTCCGCGAAATCGCAAAGATCGCGCGTGGAATTCGGATTGATATATCTGTGCTGCGCCTCCAGCATTTCCTCCTTCAGCCCCGGATCGTCCTGCAGGGCGGTGAGGGCCGGGATCAGGTCCGTCTGCGGATGTTTTGCGGTGAGAGCCATTTTGTGCGAGGAAAAGAAGGCGGCGTTGTGCGTCTCACACCCCGGTATGGGAGAGAGAAGGATCAGCGGAACGCCGGAAACGGCCGCTTCCGTTGAGGAAAGCCCGCCTGGTTTCGAGAAGAAGACGTCGCAGGCCCTCATGTATTCCGCCATGCGGGGCGTGCTCTCCAGGATCAGCACCCGGCTGTCGGACTGATATTTCCTGCAAAGCGACTGGTACAGCCCGCGCCTTTTTCCGCAGATGATGACGAGCGTGCCGTTTCCTTCGCTGTTGAGCCAGGTGCGCAGGATCTCGGCGGACCTGGGGATATCGCCTGCGCCGATGCTCCCGCCGGCGAGCAGCAGGCAGAGGCCGTCTTCAGGAAGGCCAAGCCTTTTGCGGGCCTCTTTCCGGGAAAAGGAGAGGGTGAATTTCCGGTTCACCGGTATGCCAAAGGGCAGAAGCTTTTCTGCGGGAATCCCTCTTTCGGTGAATTCATGGGCCAGTTCTGCGGACGGAATGATATAATAGTCGCTGATCCCTTCCTCCAGAAAGGGGATGCAGGTATAATCCGTCGCGATCTGGATGGTTTTGGGAAGCGCCGTCCCCTGCTTCTGAAGGGCCGTCAGGATGTGCGCCGGATACAAGTGGGTCATGAAGATCACGTCAAAAGGATTCTGTTCCAGATAACGTTTCATATATTTGGAAAGCAGGCTGTTCACTTCATAAACCGGAGAATGGACGGGCAGTCTGCGGTAACATTCCCCG
Source organism: Candidatus Eisenbergiella merdipullorum (assembly GCA_019118445.1). GTDB lineage: Bacteria > Bacillota > Clostridia > Lachnospirales > Lachnospiraceae > Eisenbergiella > Eisenbergiella merdipullorum. The sequence goes on from DWYY01000121.1 coordinate 15,482, forward strand.
AGAGAATAGGCAAGACCGAACAGGCGCGGTGCGTTCTGCACCAGACGGATGTAGCTGTTGCCCACGAGGGCGGCTGTTTTTCTGCCCGCCAGGGTAAATGGGTCGAGCATGACGGCCGTATGGCCGCGCCGTCTCAGTTCATCGGCGACCGCCCGTGCGGCTGAGTGATGTCCGCCGCCGGTGCCGCAGGAGAGTATCAATGCTTCCATAAGACTTTTACCTCACATCTTTCGCGTATTTCAGAGCCGGAAAGGAGCTTCAGCGCCACAGCCGCCGTAATCATCAGGAAACCTGCCGGGATGGGGCTGCCGGGAAAGAAAAGGACCATGAGAGCGGCTGCGGCCAAGTAGGTGAACAGGGTCCGGTGGCAGTGTGGCGTGATCTTCAGGATCAGGGAGAAAAACAGAAAAACACCCGCCAGGACCAGTACAGGACGCAGCTGCGGCAGAAGCCCCAGGAGACATCCAAAGGTTGTGGTGATGCCTTTTCCTCCGTGAAATCTGTGCCAGAGCGGGAAAATATGGCCCAGCACAGGCGCCGCCAGAACAAGAGAAAGCCCGGCGCCCGGAAGGCCGCCGGAAAAGGACGGTCCCTCTCTGAACCTAGCCATAGCGGCAAAAAATCCATGCGCATCCATCGGCGCCGGCGTATGTAGATAAAGATATACGGGCAGGAATCCTTTCATCAGGTCAAAGCACAGCGTCAGGATGCCGCAGAGCAGTCCTCCGTAGAGAAAGGCATTGTAAACGCCGGGATTCTTATCCTGGCTGTCGGCCGTAACATCTTCTTTTCCAAAGATACGGCCGAAAAATTTTGCGGACAGAAGGCTGCCGGACAGGTAGCCAAGGATCGTGTAAAAAAGCGTCTGATACAAATTCTCACCCTCTTAAAACAAATGTCTGCAGCGTTTATAAACATTTATAAAATGCTTCAGCACCATGAGTTGATTATACATGGATATGCGGATTTCGTCACGGTTTTTTTATGGAAAAAATGGATCAGACAGCTTCTGTCCGCACTTTGCCTTGTCAGCCATCGGTTTTCTGCTGTTTGTCATAGCTGCGATCACCTTCATCGTCTCCCGGTCCATAGACCGGCTTCCTATGGTGAAGACAGACGGTATACACAGAAACCGGCATGCCGCTTCTGCCAAAGGCACGGGTTTGCTCATCAGGCTGGAAATTTAAAGAGAAGAGTGTATAATAGAGAATGGTTCCGGGGCTTCCGGAATCCTTAATCTACAGAAAGGAAATACTGTCCGATGGGCAGCCGCCCATACGGAGATCAGTTCATGAAAAGATATGTGTGTTGCATTACCCGGACGGGTATTATCGGTAGATGGAACAAAGGCTATGGTGGATTTTCGGGGAAACCGGGTCACTGCGGAGGCAGGTCTTGTAAAAGTGAAGCCCGGCGACCGAGTGCTGGTGCATGCGGGCTGCATCCTTCAGGCGCTTTCCGAGGAGGAGGGCGACCGGATGCAGGAACTGTTCGACGAGCTGGAGGAGGTCATGGCGGATGAAGATCCTTGAGTATCTGCAAAGCTATAGGGGGAAACCGCTGCGCTTCATGGAGGTGTGCGGCACTCATACGGCGGAAATCAACAGAAACGGGATTCCCGCCCTGCTTCCACCCTCCATTGAGCTGGTCTCCGGTCCCGGCTGTCCGGTCTGTGTGACGGTGAGCGCTTACATTGACCGCCTGATCGAGCTTGGCATGGATCCTGAGAACTGTATCGTGACCTTTGGCGATATGCTGCGCGTTCCCGGAAGCAGCATCAGCCTGAGCGAAGCCCGCTCCCGGGGCTGCAGCGTGCGGATGGTCTATTCTCCCATGGATGCGCTGAAGCTTGCAAAAGCGGATCCGGGGCATGTTTATATTTTTGCGGCGGTGGGCTTTGAGACCACGACCCCGGTCTATGCCCTCCTGGTGCAGGAAGCGCTGGAGCAGGGGATCGGAAATCTGCGCCTGCTCACCTCCCTGAAGGTGATGCCGCCTGTGATCGACTGGATCTGCGCCCATAACTCTGACAGCGCGCAGTCCGGAGAAGCCTGTGAATCCCAAAGGATTCATGGATTTCTCGCCCCCGGTCACGTGAGCGTGATCACGGGCAGCCGCGCCTTTGAGCCGCTTGCCCGGAAGTATGGGCTGCCCTTTGTGGTGGCGGGCTTTGAAGGAGAGGAGATCCTTGCCGCGATCGCTGCTCTGGTGAAGCTGCAGGGACAGGGGAGGGTGCTGAATATGTACCCTTCCGCCGTGACGGAGGAAGGAAACAGGACGGCGCAGGAACGGGTGGAGCGCATCTTTGAACCCTGTGACGCGGCCTGGCGCGGCATCGGCGTGATCGCCGGGTCCGGAAGGAAGCTGAGAAAGGAATATGAAGCTTTTGACGCGGGAAGCGCCTCTCTGCTTGAAGATGAGGGCGGAAACCCCGCCTGTTGCTGTGCCCGGGTGCTGATGGGAAGGATACGGCCGCGGGAGTGCCCGCTGTTCGGAAAGGCTTGTACGCCGCAGACGCCGCAGGGCGCCTGCATGGTTTCTACGGAAGGGAGCTGCTTTTCCTGCTGGCAGTCAGAGGGGCTGTGAAGAAAAGCATTTCAGAATGGAGAAGGATATGAAGATCACGATGGCCCACGGAAGCGGCGGCCGGGAGACCGGCCGGCTGATCCGGGAGATTTTTGAAGCAAATTTTCATAACGAGGTGCTGGATAAAATGGAGGATTCCGCTGTGGTGGAGGGAAGCGGAAGGCTTGCCATGACCACGGACAGCTTTGTGGTGGATCCGCTCTTTTTTCCCGGCGGGGATATCGGCAGGCTGTGCGTATGCGGTACGGTAAACGACCTGCTGATGAGCGGCGCCGTGCCCAAATATCTGACCTGCGGTTTTATCATCGAAGAAGGCGCGGACAGTGGGGCTCTTGCAAGGATTGCCGCATCAATGGCGGTTACCGCTTCGGAAGCGGGCGTCATGATCGTGGCGGGAGACACCAAAGTTGTGGAAGGAAAAGGCGGCGTGTTCATCAACACGGCGGGCGTGGGTTTTGTGCCGGACGGCGTTTCGGTGAGCGCGTCCGCCTGCCGGGAAAAGGACGCCGTGCTGGTATCCGGGTTCCTGGGAGAGCATCATGCGGCAATCCTGAGTTCCCGGATGGGAATTGAAAATGAGATCAGAAGCGACTGCGCTCCTCTCGGAGAGATGGTGTCCGCCATGCGGGAAGCAGGTGTGCGCATCCATGCCATGCGGGACGTGACCAGAGGCGGCCTTGCCACAGTGCTCCATGAATTTGCCGTCTCCTCCGGCTGCTGTGTGGAGCTTTCCCAGGATGCCCTTCCGGTATCCGCCCCGGTGAAGGGCTTCTGCGGCCTGTTGGGGCTCGATCCGCTGTATATGGGAAATGAAGGGAAAATGACAGCGGTGGTGGACGCGCAGGATGCGCAGCTCGCACTGGACTGCATGAAAAAAAGCCGCTATGGAGAAAATGCCGCCCTGATCGGGACCATTTCCCACAGAGAGGACGGGAAGGTGCTTCTTCACACATCCCTGGGCGGGCTGCGGGTGGTTCCGGAGCTGATCGGGGAGGGGCTTCCGAGGATCTGCTGAGGAAGAGACCCATATCGTATCTTGCTGCAGCCCGCCAGGTGCGTGATCGCGGTGTCCTGACAGAGGTGCGCGCATCGGAGCCTGCCGCGTCCGACCCGGATGGAAAGCTGACAGCCGGTCCTGCGGCAGATGATCTCAATATAGAAGAAAAAGCAGAAAACACGGAAAGGAAAGGGCAGATGACAAAGGAACTGCAGGAGAAACTCGCAGATGCACAGATGGTCCTTGTAGGGATCGGAAAAGAGATGGAACTAAAATCGCAGGAGGTCTTTGGCACCATGAAAGAAAATCTGCGATATGCCAAGCTTTTGGAGCAGGCAGAGGAGAGGAAAGAGGCGGATGCGATAAAGCAGTACCTGCAGCTTTCCTGGATGAAAAACCATCCGGATGAAAGAAGGCAGGCAGCCTATGGACAGCTTGCCGCTCTGCTTTCCGGGAAAAATTATTTTATCGTCACGCTCTGCACGGATGACCTGATCCTAGAGGCCGGACTGGACGAGGGGAGGATCGTGGCTCCCTGCGGCGGCTTTCGGGCACTTCAGTGCCCTGCACTTCAGTGTCCCACGCTCCAAAGTTCTGCTCGCAAGAGCAGCGCCGAGGGAGAGGAGCGGACGGAAGACGCGGCCCGGCAGGAAAGCGAAGCTCCGCAGGCGGAAGGATGCCTGTATACGGATCCTGCCATGTGGGAGGGGCCGCTTTCCCGGATCGAAGACGGAACGGCGCTTTCGGAAATCGCATTTCCGCGCTGCCCTAAGTGCGGTTCTGTTCTTGCCTTTAACCGGATATCCACGCCCGGTTACCTGGAGGAAGGCTATCTTCCTCAATGGAAGAAATATCAGAAGTGGCTGCAGGGGACGCTGAACCATAGGCTCTGCATCCTGGAGCTCGGGGCGGGGATGGAATATCCTTCTGTGATCCGTTTTCCCTTTGAACGGGTGGCTTTTTTCAATCAGAAGGCTGAGCTGTTCCGGGTACACAGCAGGCTGTATCAGATGCCGGCAGAACTGAAGGGCCGCGGCGTCTCCATCCAGGCAGACCCGGCGGACTTTCTGCTGGAGAACGCGGCGCAGGAGAACATTGTCTCCTGACACGGGAAAAACATTGTCTCCTGACACGGGAAAAACTTCCTTGTAATCCGACGGGGGGTATGCTATACTGCGTTAATGAGATAAAGCGAAAAAGGAAAGGAAAAACGGATGGTAGCGATCATTGATTACGATGCGGGAAATATCAGAAGCGTGGAAAAGGCGGTCTGCTATCTGGGAAAAGAGGCGGTGGTGACCTCCGACCGGAATACGATCCTCTCAGCCGACCGCGTGATCCTGCCGGGCGTGGGAGCCTTCGGCGACGCGATGCAGCGGCTTCATGCGCGGGGGTTGGTGGAGGTGATCCGCCAGGTGGCGGAGCGGGAAACCCCGTTTCTGGGTATCTGCCTGGGCCTGCAGCTTCTGTTTGAAAAGAGCGAGGAAAGCGTGGGCGTTTCGGGGCTTGGCCTTCTGAAAGGAGAGATCCGCAGGCTGCCGGACATCCCTGGCCTGAAGGTGCCGCATATCGGCTGGAATTCCCTGAAATATCCCAATCCGGGAAGGCTTTTTTCGGGCATCCCGGAGGATTCCTATGTGTATTTTGTCCATTCTTATTATCTGCAAGCACGGGATGAGGCCATTGTCACGGCAACAACGGAATACGGAACGCTGGTCCACGCTTCCGTGGAGCGGGGAAACCTGTTTGCCTGCCAGTTCCATCCGGAAAAAAGCTCCGAAACGGGCCTGACGATCCTTCAGAATTTTCTTTCCATATAGAGGTGAGACATGTATACAAAGAGAATCATTCCCTGCCTGGACGTGAACAACGGACGGGTGGTAAAGGGCGTAAATTTTGTCAACCTGCAGGATGCGGGCGATCCTGTGGAGATCGGAGCGGCCTATGATAAGGCCGGCGCAGACGAGCTGGTCTTTCTGGATATCACGGCTTCGTCGGACGGCAGGAAAACGGTGGCGGATATGGTGCGCCGCGTGGCGGAGCGGGTATTCATCCCGTTCACGGTGGGCGGCGGCATCCGCTCGGTGGAGGACTTCCGGACGCTGCTGCGGGAAGGGGCGGATAAGGTCTCTGTCAACTCCGCGGCCATCGACCGGCCGGAGCTGATCCGTGAGGCGGCGGAAAAGTTCGGGAGCCAGTGTGTCGTCGTCGCCATCGACGCGAAGCGCCGGGCCGACGGAAGCGGCTGGAATATCTATAAGCACGGCGGAAGGATCGATACGGGGATCGACGCGCTCTCCTGGGCGGAAAAAGCGTTTAAGCTGGGAGCGGGGGAGATCCTTTTGACCAGCATGGACTGCGACGGCACGAAAGCCGGCTATGATATTGAACTGACAAAGCGGGTGTCCGGCCTGGTGCCTATTCCCGTGATCGCTTCCGGCGGTGCGGGAAAACCGGAGCATTTTTACGAAGCTCTCACAGCGGGCGGAGCGGAGGCAGCCCTGGCGGCTTCCCTTTTTCACTATAAGGAGCTTACGATCCGCGAAGTGAAGGAATACCTGAGAAGCCGCGGAGTATCTGTGCGGCTGTAGGCCGAAAGCCGGCCGGGGCCTTCCTGATCTTCTAAAAATTATGATCGGAGAAACAAAAGAATATGTCAATGATACAGAACGACTGGCTTCCCGCGATCAGCGGAGAATTCAAGAAGCCATACTATGCGCAGCTTTTCCGGTTCGTGAAACAGGAGTATACCACCCATGTGGTGTATCCTCCGGCGGATGAGATATTCAACGCCTTTCACTTTACGCCTTTGAGTAAGGTCAAGGTCGTGATCCTGGGGCAGGACCCTTACCATAACGTGGATCAGGCGCACGGGCTGAGCTTTTCCGTAAAGCCCACGCAGAAGAATATCCCGCCTTCCCTGCAGAATATCTTCCAGGAGCTTCACGATGATCTGGGCTGCTATATCCCGAATAACGGTTATCTGAAAAAATGGGCGGACCAGGGCGTCCTGCTTTTAAACACTGTGCTCACGGTGCGCGCCCATCAGGCCAATTCCCATCAGGGAAAGGGCTGGGAGCAGTTCACGGACGCGGTGATCTCCGCCGTAAACCAGCAGGACCGTCCCATCGTCTATATGCTCTGGGGACGGCCCGCGCAGAGCAAGATCCCGATGCTCACCAATCCTAAGCATCTGATCCTGACAGCTCCCCATCCGAGCCCGTTTTCCGCCTCCCGCGGCTTCTTCGGCTGCAGACACTTCAGCAAGGCGAACGATTTCCTGAAGGCCAACGGGGTGGAGCCTGTTGACTGGCAGATTGAAAATATTGAGGAATAAAGGCGGTTGACAAACCCGCCTCAGGTTAGTATAGTGTTCCTGTAAAACACTACTACAACAAGATGAGCCCAGGAGAGGAAAGCTCATGGATGATATGGTTTTTGTGGAAAAACTGATGACCTTCGGACTGACCAGACAGGAGGCTTCCATTTACCTGTGCCTGTACCGGAACGGGACGTTGACGGGTTATGAAGCGGCCAAGATCACAGGTATTTCACGCTCCAATGTATACAATGCGCTGGCCGGGCTTACGGAAAAGGGCGCGGCTTACCTGATGGAGGGCAGCAGCAGCCGTTATATGGCGGTCCCGGTGGGAGAACTGTGTGACAACAAGCTCCGGGCGCTGTCGGAAGCAAAATCGTGGCTGGAGCAGAACATGCCGCAGGCCAGCAGCCCCAGCGAAGGGTATATCACCATCGTTGGCGGGCAGCAGATCCTGGATAGGATGCATCACATGATGCGTGAAGCACAGAAGCGGATCTATCTGGCGGCTTCATCGGAAAGGATTGCCTGTTTTGAGCCGGAGCTTTCCGAGCTGCTTGCGAAGAAGGTCAAGGTGGTGCTCCTGTCGGACCGTGAACCGTCCGGACTGAAAGGCGCTGTTTTCTACAGATCGGAAGGAAAGGCGGAGCAGGTCCGTCTGATCTCGGATTCCAGATACGTGCTGACGGGCGAACTGACCGGAAGCAGGCAGGACATCTGCCTTTATTCCGGGCAGAAGGTTTTGGTGGATGCCCTGAAGGAAGCCATGCGGAACGAGATCAAACTGATCGAACTGACAGGCAGGAAAAAGAAGACAAAAGGAGAAGCATGATGCAGAAAAAGCCATTTGTGACAAAAGAACAGATTGAAGAAATTGTAAAGAAATATCCCACTCCCTTCCACATCTATGATGAAAAGGGGATCAGGAAAAATGCGGAAAGGCTGAAAAAAGCTTTTTCCTGGAATCAGGGCTACAAAGAATTTTTTGCGGTGAAGGCCACTCCCAATCCGTTTCTGATCGATATTTTAAGGGATTACGGCTGCGGCTGCGACTGTTCCTCTCTGACGGAACTCATGCTCGCCAACGCCATGGGCGTGAAGGGAGAGGATATCATGTTTTCTTCCAATGATACTCCCGCTGAGGAATTCGCCTACGCGGCCAAGATTGGCGCCACCATCAATCTGGACGATATCACCCACATCGATTTCCTGGAAAAGATCCTCGGAAAGCTTCCTGAAACCCTGAGCTGCCGTTACAATCCGGGCGGCGTGTTCAAGATCAGCAACAGCATCATGGATAATCCGGGAGACGCCAAGTACGGCTTTACCACGGAGCAGATGTTTGAAGGCTTCCGCATCCTGAGAAAAAAGGGCGTAAAGCATTTCGGGATCCATGCCTTCCTGGCAAGCAACACCGTGACCAACGCCTATTATCCCATGCTGGCGAAGGAGCTGTTTGAGCTGGCTGTGGAACTGAAGGAGCAGACCGGCGCGCACATCCGCTTCATCAACCTTTCCGGCGGCATTGGAATCCCCTACAGGCCGGACCAGGAGCCGAATGATATTTTTGAGATCGCGGACGGCGTGAAGAACGCCTATCAGAAAATCCTCGTTCCGGCGGGCATGGGCGACGTGGCGATCTATACCGAGCTGGGCCGCTTTATGATGGGCCCCTACGGCCATCTGATCACGCAGGTGATCCATGAAAAGCACACCCACAAGGAATACCTTGGCTGCGACGCCTGCGCCGTGAACCTGATGCGGCCTGCCATGTACGGCGCGTACCACCACATCACCGTGTTGGGGAAGGAGAACGAGCCCTGCGACCACAAGTATGATGTGACCGGTTCCCTGTGCGAAAACAACGACAAGTTCGCCATTGACCGGATGCTTCCCAAAGTCGAGGTGGGAGACTATCTCGCCATCCATGATACGGGAGCTCACGGCTTTTCCATGGGCTACAACTATAACGGAAAGCTCCGCTCCGCAGAGCTCCTTCTGAAGGAAAACGGAGAAGTGCAGCTCATCCGCCGGGCAGAGACTCCTAAGGACTACTTCGCCACCTTTGACTGCTTTGATATATATAACAAATTTGACTGGAATGCATAATGCATTATACAAAATGCATTTTGCATGAGGAAAACCGCCTGGAATCCTCCGTTTTGGAGGGATTCAGGCGGCTTTTTTAATGAAACAGCGTTACTCCGATGCAGACGGCCCATATGCCTGCGGAAAATAGAACCAGCAGCCCAAACAGGAGCTGAGACAGATGGATGTGTCCCTTCTTTTCTTTCATGTGAGTTTTCCCTCCATTCTGCTATGAGTTTCTGACCGGAAAGCGGCTTATATACGTTATATTCCACGAACCGGTTTTTCTTTATTGTAACGAAAAGAAAGAAGTGATTCTGCCAGGTTTGGGTTAATTCCATGTAAAGAACAGGAATACGTTTTATAAATCGAAGAGACGGAGAAAGGAGTTGCGTGCATCCGTCTACGGGCGATTGCAGGCAAGATTGACCGGCCAGAACAGAAGAAAGGAAAGAAGTCCGCCATGTCTGGAATCCGCCGGTACGGTTCGGGAAAGCAGAACAGCAAAAAAGCCGCTACTCCAAGGAGCGCCGGAAAGAAAAAACAGACAGAGGAAAAAAGACAGAGGGAAAAAAGCGTCTGCAGGACTGCAGCAAGATATTTGGCGCTAAAGATCTGCATAACGGATCTGGGAACCATCCAGAGCATACTGCTCTGACCGTTCTGCAGGTCCCGGTTAAGAAGCAGAATGCTTTCCACTCCGGCATAGAAGGGGCGAACGGCAGCCCGACAAACAGGAGCACTGCGGCCGCGATTCGAAGTTTCGCCCCGCTTCCGCTGGAAAGATCCTTCGCCTTCGGGTTGTCTCCAAAGCCCGGCTTCTGCATAAGGCTGGAAAACCGTTTCCGATCGAAATCCGGAAAAAAGTCGGCATAATACTGCTCCACATCCGAAACACGCATGTAATCATAGAAGATGGGCTCTGTAGACAGCCAGGATATTTTCGCCCGGTCCTGCCAGGAGAGGGGATGGCCTTGAAAAAGAATCTGTCCGTGGGACGGCCTTAAAAGTCCGGCAGCCATTTTCAGAAAGGTGGTTTTGCCGCTGCCGTTTTCTCCCAGAAGAACGTGGATCTTTCCGGTATCCAACGTAAGATTCAGATCGGAATTACCGTTTTCTTCCATAGTGCCCGCTGAGTGCGACACATTCCAACATAGCTGTTCAAGGATAGGCAAGGACAATTTTTACCAGTCAGATCAAGACGCTGTTTCTTGAAAAGAAGAACGTATAGGTTCCAAAGTCTGAATAAATATGCTATAATGGCATATCTAAATGGGCGTTAAGCAGCGCCCAAAAACATATATTGCGTTTGAAGGAGGCAAAAGACAGGTAATGACGAAATTTTTGGAAAAGGAAAGGGAGCTGCCTGTGTTATATGACGGCTATGACATTGCGGTCGTAGGGGGAGGGATCGCAGGTGTCTCAGCAGCATTGGCCGCTGCACGGGCGGGAAAGCGAGTCCTTCTTTTGGAACGGATGTTCGCTCTTGGCGGCCTTGGAACACTGGGGCTTGTGACGATCTATCTTCCCCTCTGTGACGGAATGGGCCATCAGGTCAGCTATGGGATTACGGAAGAGCTGCTTCGTTTGTCCATTTCTCATGGATGGGAAAGGGATTATCCGGATACCTGGCTGCAGCCTGGAAAAGAGCATGGAGCTCAGAGGTTTCAGGTGCGGTATAACGCACAGGTATTTGCAGTCTTGCTGGAGCAGCTGCTGCAAAAGGAAGGCGTGGATCTGCTGTATGGTACAGCGGTCTGCGGAACCATCCGTCAGGGAAACAAGGTTACGGCTCTGATCGTGGAAAACAAGGATGGACGTTCGGCGATTCCTGTTCAGGGAGTAGTGGATGCAAGTGGAGATGCGGATATTTTTGCTCTTTCAGGGGTAGAAACTGCACTGTATAAGCGGGGAAATAAGATGGCCGCATGGTATTATGAGACATTGAATGGCCGTAATCAACTGTGCATGGTAGGCGCATCGGATGTCCTGCCGGAGGATGGAGACAGTCAGGAACCGGAACAGATAGGCACGGGGAGAATCTCCGGTATTGACAGCAGGGAAACGACAGAATGGCTGTTAAGGAGTCATTCGATAAGCCTGGAGAGATTCCTTGTAAAGGGCGATGTTTCCGAGACCCATAGTCTTAGTGTACTCCCGACCATCCCTCAGCTCAGGATGACGAGACGGATGAAAGGACGTTATACCCTGGATGAAGGAGAGGATCATGCCCGGTTTGAGGACAGCGTCGGAATGGTGGGAGACTGGAGAAAACGGGGACCGGTCTTTGAGATCCCCATGGGAACGTTATGCTCCGAGGAACTTGTAAATGTTACTGCGGCTGGACGTTGTATCTCGGTAACGGATGCCATGTGGGATATCACCCGTGTGATCCCGGCGGCGGCAGTTACCGGTCAGGCGGCTGGGGTAATGCTGGCGATATCCTCTGATACTGCTAAGCTTTCGGCGTCCGCTGTGCAGCAGGAGCTGCGAAGGCAGGGAGTCAGACTGCATTTGGATGAAATAGATAACTAATGTCAATATCTCAGATAAAATATAGAATTTATATTAGGATATAATATCGCCTCCGATATCGTATAGAAAGCGATGTCGGAGGCGATATTCGGTAAGCGTCTGTTGATATCTTACAGCTTCCGCTTGTCATTTCTTTCTTTCAATATAGCAGCGTTTCTTCCCCTTTCCGATATTCCCTGGGAGTGATCTGAAAATAGTGTTTGAAGGCCCTGTTAAAGGTCGCTGTGTTGTTAAAACCGCACTGGAATGCAACATCCAGTACACTGAGTTTGGGAGATGCTTTTAAAAGATAAAGAGCTTTATTAAGGCGCTTTTCAGTTACATAATCCCAAATAGATCTTCCCATTTGCTTGTGAAAGAGGGCAGAAAGATAACTAGGGCTGATATTAGCAGCTTCTGCAATTTCTTCCAGAAAGATTTTCCCGGAAAAATGTGTTTGAATATAATCGATAGCCTGAATGAGATATTGATGCGTAGCAGTGGCTGTAGGTAAAGATGCATTATAATGATACTCGCGTATTAGTAAAACTAAAATTTCAGTAAGTCGTGCTACGATAATACTTTGATAGGCGGGTTTTCTTTGCATCAGCTCATTCTTTATATCCAACAATAGGGATTGTATAAGTTTATTTTGATCGTTAGAGGCAGGTATACGGTTTTCAAATGAAATATTATGGTGAAAAAAGAAATCCGGTCCTTGTTGAAGCAAAAAATCGCATTTGTCACTAAGAATGCGAGGCTCAAAATGAAGATTAATCAGAATTGTGGGTTCATTGATACAGGTAATCTTATGAATTTCATTACAGGAAAATACAAAGATGTCACCGGCAGAAAAGAAATAGGTTTTTGTGTCAGTAGTATACTCGCCGCTTCCAGATTCAAAGTATCCGATTTCAAAAAAAGAATGTTGATGCCGGATAAACGGACGTTTTCCCTGTATAGGATATAGGGAAAACATATGGAGCATGCTGTCGTCAATGTCATTGCCGCTGTAAATGTCAAAAAGTTCCATGGTAAGAGCCCCCTTTATACATGCTATGATTATATCATAAGATTTGTTGCAAATACAATAGAATTGTAGTAGAAAATAGACACAGGAACCAATATACTATAAACATGCCGGCAGAAAAGTTAATAAAATCAACAAAAAAGGGAGTGAAACCGGAGAATAAATTGGCAAAAGGATTGCCGTTTATTCAGCAGAAGGGAGAAAAGTATGGAGGAGTTTAAAAAGAAAGCGCCAAGTATTTATCAGCTTAGTCTTCGCGCTTTTACACCGGAAGGAACATTGCAGGCTGCGGCAGGTCTGCTGCCTCATCTCGCAGAATTGGGAACGAAATATGTGGAGCTTCTGCCAGTCGTGCAGGCGGATGAAGGGGAAGATAGAAAATCCTGGAGTAAACGCCAGATTGCATCTGAAACAGACAATCCGAAGAATAATTATCGGATCAAAGATTATTTTGCAATTGATGAAGAGTACGGGACAGATGAGGATCTGAAAGATTTTGTGACGATAGCCCATAGCCTGCAGATGGGGGTCATGCTTGACCTGGTGTATTTCCATTGTGGTCCCAATGCGGTATTCTTGAAGGATCATCCTGATTTCGTGAAGCAGAACAGTGACGGTTCCTTTTTGACTGGCGAATGGAATTTCCCCATATTGAATTTTGATAATCCTGAGTTACGGGAATACCTGTGGTCAAATATGCTCTATTTTGTGGAAAAATTTGATATAGACGGCTATCGTTGCGATGTGGGTGACAGAGTTCCCCTGGATTTCTGGCGAGAAGGCGTAGAACGGATTAAGAGGATCAAGCCAGATTTCTTCATGTTAAATGAGGGTGGAGACCCGGAATACCTTTCTGTCTTTGATGCGAATTATTGGTTACATATTCCTTCAAGTGAAACACCAGCAGGTGTTGAATATGTAATTGAGGGAAAGAACAGTGCTGATAAGTTCTGCGAATATTGGGAAAAATGCCGCAGAGTGTTATCAACACAGGGACGTATGTCGTTTATGATCGAGAATCACGATATTGCATCAGATACAGGTGCAGAACGCCGTGAAAAAAAGTTTGGAACTGCCGGCATGGAGGCTTTCCTGGCACTGGGCTTTACATTGGATGGAATACCGTTCGTGTTCAACGGGTGCGAGGTTGCGGATGATCTGGAGCATAATATGTTTGCCAATCGGTTTCATGGTCGGGAGACCGGCATTAACTGGGCTAATCTTCTGAGAGAAAAGGGGAAGCGGAGATTGAAACTGATGCAGACCCTGTATATGCTGAGAAATAAGTATGCTGCTATATCCTCAAAAGAATTGATATGGGCGGAGCATACGGCGGAGAAGAACGTTGTGGCTTTTTACAGATCGGATGAACGTGATTCTTTTTTTGTAATGGTCAATCTGACTGATCAGCAGGTAACATTTGAGGTGAAAAATATTCCACATAATCTGCATTTGATAAAGGATATTGTAGTCTCCAACACGGTATATTCTTTTGAAAAATCGGAGATGAAGGTTTCAATGCTGGAATTTGGTTACTTTATTGGACAATATTTATAAGGAGGGTACAGGTATGAAGAGAAGTGTTTCAAGAGCGTTGGCAGTTGTCCTTGGGGGAATTATGCTTTTTAGCGGATGCGGACAATCGGCCGGAAATAAAGTGACACAATCACAAACAGATAGCACAGTGGTACAGGAAGAGAGCCAGACGCAGACTGCCAATGTGGCAGAACAGGATAATGTCCCTGTCAATGAAGAGGGGGAGCCGGATTCCCTTGGAACATATCGGGAACCCATAACTTTGAAGATTGCGCAGTCAGTGAATCCCAGCGATACATTTCCAGAAGGCCAGTCGGCAGAGGACAATGCCTTTTTCGACTGGTATAGGGATAATCTGAATGTCAATGTGGAAATATTATGGCAGGCAGGTTCCGGAAGTGATTATAGTGAAAAGCTGAATCTGGCGATTGCCAGTGGAGATCTTCCGGATATTTTCTCTGCCAGTCTGGCACAAGTGCGTATGTTATCGCAGGCGGATATGATAGAAGATTTAACACCTTATTATGAAGAATTCGTAAATGAGGTGATCAGGGACAGAATTGACAATACCAATGGACAGGCAATGAACATGGTTACATTTGACGGGAAAATGATGGCAATGCCGAATGTGCAACCGGGAATGGACAGTTACAGCCTGTTATGGATCCGTCAGGATTGGTTGGATGAGCTGGGCCTGGAAGCTCCTAAAACGATAGAAGAGATTAGAACTGTTGCAAAAGCCTTTGTAGATAACAAAATGGGAGGAGAGGGAACAATTGGACTGTTAAGTCCTACGAGTGGCAATGCGTTGTACAGCAACTTTATTAATTCCGGAATAACGACCGGAGGACTGGATGGCATTTTCCAGGCAAATAGAGCGTACCCGGGATATTGGCTGAAAGATGAAAACGGAGAGGTTATATATGGTTCTCTGACGGAAGAAACCAGATCTACCCTACAGGTTCTTTCGGAAATGTATAAGGAAGGGACTCTTGATCCCGAACTTGGAACTAGAAAAGATGCGGATGAAGCATGGAAATCAGGGAAAGTCGGTATGATGTTTGCAGCATGGTGGCTTGGATACAATGTTGCAGATGCAGTTGCGGCAGATCCGAATGCGGAATGGATTGCCTATCCTTATCCGTTGACCGACGACGGAAAATGGGCGCCTCATATGCAGTCTGTATCCAACAGTTTTTATGTGGTTCGGAAAGGCTATGAGCACCCGGAAGTGCTTATCCTGATTCAGAACTGGCTGTATGGAACCAATCTATCTGCAGAATTTGATCAATATGGAATTAATCCCGGTTATATTCCCGGAAGGCTGGTTATTGGAGTGAATAAACCGGAAGTAAGTGATAACGAATTGATCCGGGAATATCTGGAAACGGGTGAAATACCAGAATATAATGAGTTGGAACATTCCAGAGGACTGATTGATATGGAAAGTGCGAAGGAAATTAAAAAGGAGCCCTATGATGATATGGGGATAGAAACCTGGAATGTAAGCAGCGAAGGAAATTTTGGACGAATCTATTCCATCTTGATTGGAGGCGGAGCAATCGATCAGGGATATGATATTGGCTGTGAGGAAGTATACAGCGAATTCTACGGTGAGACAGAGAACATACAGAAGAAGTGGTCTGTACTTCAAAAGGCAGAGGACGAGACCTTCTTAAAAATTATACTTGGAACAGAACCGATTGAATCGTTTGATACATTTGTGGAAGACTGGTACGCACAGGGTGGGACGGAAATTATACAGGAAGTATCTGAAATGGTGAAATAAATGATTTACGAGTAGTGGCGTTTGGGCGAGTTTTTTCGCCCAAACGCTAAAAAATGAAAAGGAAGGTGTATAATGAAAGTAAAAGGGAAAGTAGTACATTACTGGCTTATGGTGGTGCCGGCAATGATATGGCTGATATTATTTAATATTGTTCCTATAGGCGGGATCGTCATGGCGTTTGAAGATTACAATCCAGGACTTGGTTTGTTTCGTTCGCCCTGGGTCGGCCTGGAAAATTTTTCGTACATGCTTCGGTTGAATGATGTCAGAACTATTCTAATGAATACGTTCATCATTGCTTTCCTGAAAATTATTGGAAATATGATTGTTCCCATAGTTTTTGCATTACTTTTAAACGAAGTAAAAAACAAAATATATAAACGAACAATGCAGACAATTGTTTATTTGCCGCATTTTCTCTCCTGGGTAGCGCTTGCGGGTATGTTAATGGAAATTTTTGCAAGAAGCGGACCGGTAAATTCCGTATTGGCGGTTTTTGGGATAGGGAATATTCCTTTTTTTCAGGACAGCGGTATATTTCGGGTCTTGCTCATAGGGAGCGATGTGTGGAAAGAATTTGGTTTTAAAGCTGTGGTATATTTGGCGGCGTTGACAGGAATCAGTTCTGAGCTTTATGAAGCCGCTGCTATTGATGGGGCAGGCAAATGGAAGCAAATGCTTTATATCACGTTGCCGTGTATTAAGGGGACTATTGTTTTGATGATGGTACTTTCTCTCGGAAATATCTTAAATGCTGGATTTGATCAAATTTATAATATGTATAATCCAGCAGTATATTCTACGGCAGACGTAATTGATACTTGGGTATATCGTGCCGGACTGGTTGATCTTCAATTCTCGTTGGCATCTGCTGTAGGACTGTTAAAATCGGTGGTAGGTTTTACTACAATTTCAATTTCTTATCTGATTGCATACAAAGTAGCTCATTATAAAATATTTTAGGCGGAGAATATATATGATAGAAAGAAAAACGATCGGTTCCAGAATATGCTATGGACTTATTTTGGTTATCATTTTGATATTGGCAGTGTCCTGCTTGATTCCATTAATCTATACGCTCGCTCTTTCTCTCAGCGATAAGTCAGCGGTCGCGGCTGGACAAGTAGGTTTGCTGCCGGTGGGATTTACATTGGTGAATTATCAGGAAATCATGAGAGACAGCCAGTTTTTCATATCCTTTTTGATTTCAGTAGAAAGAGTAGTTCTGGCTACAGTAATATCGCTTACAGTGTTAATCATGGCTGCATATCCGTTGGCAAAATCAGCAAGAGAATTCCCGGCGAGAAATGTGATTTTATGGATTTGTCTGTTCTGCATGATGTTTTCAGGGGGGCTGATTCCCTGGTATATCACAATGAAAGCATATGGATTGACAAACAATGTTTTGGGATTGGCGATATGCGGAGGGCTTCCTATTTACAATATGATTCTTGTTTTGAATTTTTTTCAGTCCATCCCCAAACAATTGGAAGAGGCAGCGATTGTAGATGGGGCTGGTCCCTGGAGAATATTGATTCAGATCATCGTTCCTGTATCTAAGCCAATTATAGCGACAATAGCTTTATTTACGATTGTGGGTCAATGGAATGAATTCTTTCAGGGATACGTATTATCTACAACGATGGATCATTATCCATTACAGTCATATATTAAGCAGATGGTAGTACAAATAGATTATAGCACTATGACTGAGGATCAGTATGCGAACCTTGCAAATTTATCCAATACCGCTTTAAGCTCTGCCAAAATTTTTGTATCCATGATTCCGATTTTGTTGATTTATCCCTTTTTGCAAAAGTATTTTATATCAGGGATAATGCTCGGAAGCGTGAAAGAGTAGGAAAATTACAGCATCCATTCCAAAAGGACTTTGCGGAAAATAAAGTGATTGTGCCAATTTGGCGAGTTGCTTTGCAGCGATTTTTCTTCAGTATAGCAGCGTTTCTTCCCCTTTCCGATATTCCCTGGGAGTGATCTGAAAATAGTGTTTGAAGGCCCTGTTAAAGGTCGCTGTGTTGTTAAAACCGCACTGAAGAGCGATATCAAGCACGCTGAGCTTGGGTGATGCTTTTAAAAGGTAAAGAGCCCGGTTGACGCGCATTTCAGTCACATAGTCCCAGATTGACCTGCCCATGCATTTATGGAATATTCCGGAAAGATAGGTGGGGCTGATATTGGCCGCCCCTGCAATTTCCTCCAGGGATATTTTTTCGGAAAAATGAGCCTGTATGTAATCAATGGCCTGAAGGATGTACTGATGGGCGGCGGTGGATGCGGGCCGGGGATCATTATAGCAAAATTCCCGTATTAACAGGACCAGGATTTCGATCAGCCGTGCCGTGATGAGGCTCTGGTATGCCGGTCTTTTCTGGAGCAGTTCTTTTTTTACATCGAAAAACAGAGAAAGAAGCTGTGCCTTGGGTTCATCCGCAGCGGAAAGCCGGTTCTCAAAAGAAGCATTGTGGCGGAAAAAAAAGTCAGGTCCCAGCTGAGTCAGAAACCCACCCTTATCATTCAGGATGCGGGGCTCAAAGTGAAGATTGATCAGAGCGGTCGGCTCGTTGACGAGGGTGATTTTATGAACTTCATTACAGGAAAATACGAAAACATCACCAGCGCGGAAGGAATATGTCCTGGCATCAGTGGTGTATTCTCCGCTCCCTGATTCAAAATATCCGATTTCAAAAGCGGAGTGATGATGACGGATAAATGGACGTTTTCCCTGTACCGGATACAGGGAAAACATATGGAGCGTACTGCCGTTGCTGTCATTTCCGCTGCAAAGGTCAAAAAGTTCCATGGATAGCGCCTCCTCATTTTACCTATTGTATCATAATATTTCTTGCAAAAACAGTAAAATATTAGAAGAAAATCACAGGCAGGGGAAATATACTGTAATTGTGCCGGCAGAGGAAAATAGACAGTAAAAAGAAGGAGAGACCGAGGCAGTGCTTTAACAGGTCGGGAGGTTGTTATGGCAATGACGATTAAGGAAAAAAGGGAGATATGCCTTTCCAAATTTGAGGAAAAGCGTGCTGAGACAGAAAAAAGGACCAGCGCGGATATTGAAAAATACAGGAAAGGCCGCTGCAGGATCCAGCTGAAGGATCAGAATGGAAACCCGGTTGTGGGGAAAAAGATCCGGGTATGCCAGAAAACGCACGATTTCAAGTATGGCGCAAATATTTTCATGCTGGATGGCTTTGAAAAAAAGGAAGATAACGAAGCATACAGGGAAATATTTTCCAGGTATTTTAATTTGGCGACCATCCCTTTCTACTGGCAGGGGCTGGAGCCGGAAAAAGGAAAACCGAGATACGCAGCTGACAGCGTCAAGGTTCCGCGCCGTCCCGCGCCGGATCTCTGCCTGGACTATTGTCAGGAAAAGGGAATTGCTGGAAAACTCCACTGCCTGTTCTATGAATCCTTCCTTCCTGACTGGCTCCCTAAGCAGGATGCCGCGGCAATGTGGAAATATTATGAGAAGCGGTTCTCGGAGATCGCAGAGCGCTACAGCGGGAAGCTTTATGAGGTGGAAGTGATCAATGAGATGCTCTGTGAATCCGGATGGAAGACCCAGTCAGTCCTGTGCGGAGAACGGGATATTGTGGAACGGTGTTTTGCGCTCGCTTCCAAATATTTTACAGACGATACCCTTGTGATCAATGAAGCAAACCAGATCCCCTTGCTGGCAAAACAGGACTACCGGAACGCCTATTTCATGCAGCTGGATATGCTTTTAAGCCACGGGACGCCGATCGATAAGATAGGGGTGCAGAACCATATCTTTACGGGAGCCGCCGGGCCGCAGGAGGAGACGATCCGGGAAGCGGAAGGATATTTTGACCCGGAGAACATATTCCGGGGACTGGATGTGCTCGCTGCCCTCGGAAAGCCGTTGGAGATCACGGAAGTGACCATTCCGACGCTGGGGGATACGCCGGAGGATGAGGAGCTTCAGGCAGAGCTTTTGAAAGAAATGTATACCATCTGGTTTTCCATCCCTTCCATGAGGACGATCGTGTATTGGAACACGGTTGAGGGAACCGCGCATGCCACGCCGAATTGGAATGAAAATAACTGCAGGGGCGGGCTGTTCCACCGCGATTTTACACCCAAGAAATCCGGACAGATGCTCAAGAAGCTGTTTGACGAGGTCTGGCACACGGAGCTGGAGCTTGTGACGGATGAACATGGCATTGTGGATTTCAGAGGATTTTATGGGGAATATACGCTGGATTTGGGAACAGAAATGCGTAGCTTTGGAATTCACAAGGACGTGGATGCAGGAAACGAAATCATCGTTCCATAAAAGCATGACGCAAAGGTTGGTTTATCATCCGGCAGAGCATTTACTTGGATGGAGGGAAGAACTTCAATGAAAATATGCTGGATTGGTCAGAGCGGCTATGTACTGACAAGCGGTTCAACGAAAATTGTGATTGATCCTTATCTTTCTGACAGCGTATACCGGGCATCGGGGAAAAAACGACTGGTGGAACCGCCGGTCCTGCCAGAAGAACTTCACGCTGATGCCGTGGTATGCACCCATAACCATCTGGATCATCTGGACCCAGACACCATCAGCAGGATGGATCATAAGCAGCGTATTTATACAACGAAAGAGGGAGTAGAAAAGCTTCGTGAAATGGGATATGATCAGGCAATCGCCTTAAAGGCTGGTGACACGGTCGAAGAAGGGGCATTCCGGCTGACCGCTGTTCCTGCATTCCATACCGTGGAAGCTTTCGGGCTGATCATACAGGCGGAAGGCATCACCCTGTATTTCAGCGGGGATACGCTCTATGATGAACGGTTGAAAGAGATTGGCAGCTTCCATCCGGATGTGTCTTTCCTGTGTATCAATGGAAAGCTGGGAAATATGAACGTCAGCGAGGCTGTAGAAGTGGCGCTGGCCATCGGCGCCCGAAGGAGCGTTCCTAATCATTATGGAATGTTTGCTTCCAATACGGAAGATCCGGAGAAATTCACAGCACATGTCCCTGACAGCTTCATTATGGAGCTTGGACAGGCGTATGATGTGGAAGATTTGCTATAACTACAGATAAAAGGACCTGCTTTTGACTTCATTCAAAAGCAGGTCCTTTTTTAATGCCGATGGCCGGACTCGAACCGGCATGGTTTCCCGCCGCATTTTGAGTGCGGTGCGTCTGCCAATTCCGCCACATCGGCAATGTCAGATCCCGGCAGAGAAAAAACTGTCGGAACCGTTTATAATAATAGCATAACTTAGGAAACAAGACAAGACGGAATCTTCAAAAATTCTTAATTATGCATTTATGATACAGTGTGGTATAATAGCCCCTGTGAGTGTATGATGATAAAATCATACTGTGCAGCCGTAATAATACAGGCATGGTGAGACAATCCGGCGGGTATTGTTGGCGGCCTGGTGGATCCAGAATTGAGGGACGAGAATGGAAACGAAGGAAAGACCTGTCATACAGGTAAAAAATCTGTACAAGCTTTACCGTGTTGGTGACAGCTATGTGCGGGCGTTAAACGGCGTGAACCTGGAAATCTACAAAGGAGAGTTCTGCTCCATTGTCGGGACGTCCGGTTCCGGCAAATCAACCCTGTTAAACATGCTCGCCGGTCTGGAAAAACCCACTAGGGGTGAGATCATTATTGCCGGGGAGCATATCGAGAATAAGACCGAGAACCAGCTTGTCCGGTTCCGAAGGGAGCATATCGGCTTCATTTTTCAGTCTTTTAACCTGCTGGGGACCATGAACGCGGTGGAAAATGTGGCGCTCCCGCTCACCTTTCAGGGCGTGGACCGGGATATCCGGCTGAGACGGGCTTCCCGTCTGCTCGACCTGGTGGGACTGAAGGACCACAAGAAGCACCGGCCCACCCAGATGTCCGGCGGACAGCAGCAGAGGGTGGGGATCGCCCGGGCGCTGGTGGTGAACCCGGAGATCATATTTGCAGACGAGCCTACGGGAAACCTGGATTCCCATACCTCGAGGGATGTGATGGAGCTGATGCAGCGTGTGGTGCGGGAACAGAAGCAGACTCTGGTGATGGTAACGCATGATAACTATCTGGCAGGGTTTGCGGACCGGATTTTTCACATCATAGACGGTCAGATCGTTCAGATAGAGGATAACAGGAAGAAGGAGCCGGAAGCGGCGGAAGGATGAAGGCCGTTTTATGACGGAAAAATGAGGAGAGAGATCGAAATGCGCTGGGCTGCGCAGGATATGGAGGTCAAGATGAACAGAAGAAAAATGGGGGGAATCCTTAGGAACTGCCTTGCGGCAGCGGCGGCGATACTGGTGTTGGCGCAGCCGGCAGCCGGAGAGCAGGCGGTGTATGCCACAAGCGGCAATGAGGTGGAGACGGTGGAGCGTTCTTCCGACCGGGTGATCACAGATGAGGACAGGGAAGAAGCGGACGCTCAGCTGAAGTATTATGTGGACAGCATCCTGAAGCGGACGAATCCGGACGAATATACGCTCCAGAAGCTGAATGATACGGTCTACAGCGCCTACTATTATATTGCAAACACGGAAATGTCAGTCAGCGAGTTGTGGAGCTACGTGGCAGAGATGAAGGGAAAGCTAGATTCCGTGGTGCCGGATGTGTCTGTGACGGAGCCTACGACGGAATTCCTTTCGGTAGGAAACAACTGGGATACGCCCTCAGCCAGATACGGACAGCAGGTATCCATCGTGCTTCCCATCATCAATCTGGGAAGTGAGGATCTGACGGATCTGGTGGTGAGCCCTGTGGTTTCCAATGATGTGACGGTCTGGCCCTTTGAACCAGGAACGACAGGCTATGTACAGTCCTTTGCTGAGATCCCGGGCAACCCTTTCGGTGGAAACTATGATGCAGCCATGTTTGCCAGGCGGGAGCTGACCTTCCAGTTTACGGTCCGGGAGGATGTGCTGACCGGATATTACCCCATTCCCTTTGAGGTGTGGTACACGAAGGAGGGCGTCCGGTGCGAGGAGCCGGTGACGCTGACGGTGTATATCTATACAGAAGGAAAGCCCGGCGCGGGCCATATCGGCGGAGATACGTCTGCAGTGGAATCCAAGCCAAGGATCATCGTGACCGGGTTTGAGACAGATCCGGCGGAGGTTTATGCGGGAGACACCTTTACGGTGACGATCCATGTGAAGAATACCTCGCAGGAGCAGGCGGTGACCAACGTCCTGTTCGATATGGAGGCTGTGGAGAGCGGCTCGGAGGCAAATACGACCTATGCGGTATTTCTGCCCACATCTGGTTCCAGCTCAGTGTATACGGAGAGCATCGCGCCGGGAAGCGAGTATGACATCAATCTGGAAATGACGGCAAAAACGGATCTGTCGCAGAAGCCCTACGTGCTGACAGTCAACATGAAATATGACGCAGGGCAGGAGATCGATCTGACGGACGAGGCGAAGGTTTCCATCCCCGTGCTGCAGAGAGCGCGCTATGATACGGGCGATATCCAGGTGATGCCGGCAAGCGTATCCGTAGGCAATCAGACCGACGTCATGTTCAGCATTTACAACATGGGAAAAACCACCTTCTATAATCTTCAGGTCAAATATGAGGCTGATTTCGTAGAGGGCGGAGATACCTTTCTCGGCACGCTGAAGCCGGGAGAGACTGCAAATGTGGATTCCATGCTGACGACGACGGCAGCTTCTCCAAATGGTACGGTAAAAGCGCTGATCACTTTCGAAGATGAATCCGGAAATCCGGTGAGCTTTGAACGGGAATTCGCGCTGGATGTTTATGAAGAGGTATATGAGGAACCCACCTTTCCGGAAGATATGGCGCCGGCGCAGCCAGGGCCGAATGTTGGCCTGATCGCGGGGATCGCAGCCGGTGCTGTGGTGATCGTGCTGATCGTTGTCGTTTTAGTCGTTCGGAGAAAAAAGAAAAAAGCGGCGGCGATGAAGCTGGAAGATGACTTCCTGGATGGCCTGGGAGAGGATAAAAAGAGCTGAGGAGCGTTGATGCGGGTATGAAATTTTTGGATTTGATCAGACTGAGCAGCAGCAGTCTCCTGAAGCGGAAGGTGCGCACGATCCTGACCGTGCTGGGGGTAACCATTGGCGTTGCCTCCATCGTGGTGATGGTATCCTTGGGACTGGGCCTGAACAAGTCTTCTATGGAGGAGATGGAGTCCTACGGGAGCCTGACCGCGATCACGGTTTATGAGCCGGGAAGCTACGGCTATGTCAGTTCGACGGGGGAGAGCACATCGGAAACGGGGGAGGAGGAAAAACATCTGGATGACGAGCTGGTGGAAACGCTGCGTCAGATCCCTCATGTGGAGCTGGTTTCCCCTATCCTGAACGTGTATATCCTGGCGCGTTGCGGCATCTATGAAAATTACTTTTCTGTTCAGGGGATCAGTGCGGACGCCTTTGAAGCCATGAAGATTCCCATTGGAGAGGGAAGGTATCCTGACGGCAGGGACGGAACTCTGGAATTTTTTTATGGAAATATGGTCCTTCAGAGCTTTTATGTGGCGAATACGGGAAGCTATCCCTATTATGAGAGAGGAGAACTCCCGGATATCGATCTGATGAAGGACCCGGTTTTCTATATTTTTGATACGGACGCATACTATCAGAGCATGTCTGGAAATTCCGGAGATGGCAGCACTTCTGCCGTAGCGCCGCCTAAGAGATACGTGATCGACACCTGCGGCATTGTGGCGGGGGGAGAGGAGAGCTGGAACAGCTACAGTTATAGTGTATACTGTGAGGTGGAATCCCTCAAGGCGGAACTGAAGCGCATTTTCAAGAACCGGGCGATCCCTGGACAGCCCACCATGAAGAGCGGGAAACCGTATAAGGAAATCTTTTACAACCAGATCTATGTGGACGTGGACAGTATTGAAAACGTGGCTGAGGTGCAGAATATCATCAATTCAATGGGCTATCAGGCCTCCAGCAACGCGGAGTGGGTGGAATCCACACAGACCCAGTACCGTTACATCCAGCTCGTGCTGGGCGGGATCGGCGCGGTATCCCTTCTGGTCGCGGCGATCGGCATCACCAACACCATGATGATGTCCATTTATGAGCGGACAAAAGAAATCGGCATCATGAAGGTGCTGGGATGCGATCTGAGGAATATCCAGATGATGTTCCTTCTGGAAGCGGGCTATATCGGTCTGATCGGAGGCGTGGTCGGCCTGGCCTTCAGCTACGCGATCTCGCTGGTGATCAACCGGGTGGTGCAGAGCATGGGTACCATGATGACTCTTTCCTATATTCCGCCATGGCTCGCTCTGCTTTCCCTTGTATTTGCCGTACTGGTGGGAATGGCTGCAGGCTTCTTCCCTTCCCTCAGAGCAATGCGTTTAAGCCCTCTGGCGGCGATCCGGAGCGAATGATGTCAGCTCAGATCGCGGTACTGAGTACCGCCTGCGTTGCGCACTGACCGAGTACGCCCGCACCGATCCAGGTGGGATGGATGCCGTCTACGGTGAACAGATCCAGGTTGGTATAATTGATGCCGCAGTTGTAGAAATCAATAATGGAAGCGCCGTATGCAGCCGCAATGGCTTTGATCTGAGCATTGTAGTCCGCTACCGTATTGCCGTTTGAGTTTACGGCAGGAGCGCCCGTGTTCCCGTTTGCGTCACAGCGTTCCAGCAGAGTGCAGCAGTAGACGGATGCGGCAGGGTAGAGCGCCTTTATTTTCTGCAGCATCATCTCATATGCGTCGGTAAAGGTCATGACCTCGCCCTCCGTCTGCACGCTCGGAGCGGTAAACCTGCCAAGAGTGCGGCTTCTGGCAAAATCATTGATCCCCATATATATGACGATCACATCCGGACTGCTTCCGTCTGTCCCGCGCAGATCTACGATCCGGCGGATGCTGCAGCCGGGAGCGGAGCCGTCCAGCGCGAGGGAATTGCCGGTCACATCCGTATTGGCAGAAGAGGCGTTGCGGCACAGCACCATTCCGGTGTTTGCAAGGAGCTGTCCCCACCAGGTCTGGCCGGCATTAGGGATATCTCCGCTTTCCGGATAAAAGATATTGTAATCGGCAGGCATGGTTCCGGTGAAGGTAGAAATGCTGTCTCCTAAGATGGAGAGCTTCTTTCCGTGCAAAGAAGCTGCGGGAACAGCGGCTGCTATGCCTGCTGCGGCCGTTGTATCAGCAGGGGCTGCAGTGGCATTGGCAGGGGCTGCAGTGGTTCCGGCTGCAGTTGTCACCGGCGCTGCTGCAGCCTGCGGCAGAGGGGTGACATCGGCCGCCTGGGAGGTGAGAGGAGCCGCGCCAAAGGACAGGGTCAGCGCAAGGGCGGCAGACAACAGAGAGGTCTTCCAGATTTTTTTCATATGTAAAAACTCCTTTTCGTATGATCTTTTTCCACGGTATCATACGAAAAAGGAGTTTGTCAAGATGGCCGGAAGCCTCAGCAGAAAAACCGAAAAACTTCAATACAAAAGCGCGTTGGTAACATACTCCGCGATCAGCTTTGCGCCTTCCGCATTCGGGTGTACGCCGTCGCTGGTGTACTGGTCCAGGGTCTCGTAAGTGATGCCGCAGTTGTGGACATCGATGACTTGATAGCTGTAGGCGGAAGCGATAGTGGCGATCTCCGCATTAAAATCGCCGATGGTATTGCCGTTTTTATTGGTGGAGGGATAGGACTGAGGATATTCATCCACATCGCCTGCGTTAGTCTCCAGCAGCGTGCAGTAATAGATTTCCGCATTGGGATAGAGGGCATTGAGCTTCTGGATCATGAGCTCGTAGGCGTCGCAGAAGTTGTTCACGATCCCTTCATCCTGCTTCGAAGGTTCCGTAAATGTTCCAAGCTCCACACTTCTCAAAAAGTCGTTGGTCCCCATAAAAACAATGAGGATATCCGGTGCGGGACCGTCATCCCCCGGCGTCAGGTCGATCATGCGCTTCGTGCTGCAGCCCGGCGCGCTTCCCGTGGTGTCCAGGGAGTCTCCGGTGATCGTCGTATTGGAAGAAGAAGCGTTTGCATTCAGTTCCATCCCCGTCTTGTTCATTACCTGCCACCACCAGGTCTTTTCCACCGTGCTGATATCGCCGCTTCCGGGATAAAAAATATTGTAGTCCGTGGGAATGTAGCCGTCAAAGGTGGAAATGCTGTCGCCGAGGATGGAAAGCTTCAGGCCGGACAGATCGCGGGGGGTCTGACTTTCCGTGGACTGGGAGGAATCTGCGCCGCTTTCGTTGTCCTGCACAGCTCCCTCCGTCTCTCCGGTTCCCGGGGCAGTCTGCGTTTCTCCGCCGTCTGATGAAAGGGAGCAGGCGGAGAGAAAAAGAGAGAGGGCGAGAAGCCACGCCGCAAGGGGTAAGAAAAATTTCGTTTTCATGAAAACTCCTGTTCATCTGATTGTTATAGTTTATGTCAGGTATTATAACATAATTCCCTGGATTCTCAAAGCCGCGCTTTCCATTGCCTTGACATTTACCGATGCGTTTGATATGCTAAAGACTAAGAAAAAACAGAAGAATAAAAGGTGATGGATTGTTACTGGAGACAGGCAAAGCCAGATTTTGTAAGTTGATCGTTGGAGGGGTTCGGCAGGCGTCCGGGAACCGGTTGATTTATAAAATTTGGTTTTTTTTGGGCCGAAAAGCGCAGTCTGGAGACAGATAAGCGTAAAGTCAAAGGCGGAGGAAAGGAAAGATGTTGAAATGTTCCGGAAAAAGTGTATTAAAAGGGATTGCGGCAGGCAAGATATATCTGTATCGCAAAAAAGAATTTGTGCTGACGCAGGACAAGGTGGAAGATGCGGATGCCGAGATAAAGCGATTTGAGGAAGCACGTCAGAAGGCATGCGGACAGCTGGAAGCCCTTTATCAGAAAGCAGTGAAGGAAGCCGGGGAAGAACAGGCCATGATCTTTGACGTGCATCGGATGATGCTGGACGACGGGGATTATCTGGATGCCATCCGGCAGAAGATCAGGGATGCCAAAGTGAACGCCGCGTATGCGGTGAGTACGACGGGGGATGAATTCGCCGAAATGTTCGCTTCCATGGACGATGATTATATGAAAGCGAGAAGCGCTGATGTGCTGGATATTTCCAAACGTGTTGCGAGGATCCTCATGGGCGCGGATGAAGAGGGCATTGATTCCAGGGAACCCGTGATCCTGCTTGCGGACGACCTGTCTCCCAGTGAGACGATGCAGCTTGACAAGAGCAAGATCCTGGCGTTTGTTACGAAGGGCGGATCCACCAACTCCCATACAGCGATCCTGGCGCGTTCCATGAATATCCCGGCGCTGGTGCAGGCGGATGTGGAGCTGAAGGAGGAGTACAACGGCCTTACCGGAGTGGTGGACGGAATTGAAGGCATCTTTTATATCGATCCCGAGCCTGCGGAGCTTACAGAGCTTTTGAACAGAAAAAAAGAGGCGGATCAGGCACAGGCACAGCTGGAACGGCTGAAAGGCCTGGATAATGTGACCTCTGACGGCAGGCGGATCAATGTCTATGCCAATATCGGAAGCGTGGAGGATGTGGACAAGGTCCTTGCGTCGGATGCCGGAGGGATCGGCCTGTTCAGGAGTGAATTCATTTATCTCGGAAGGGAGGATTATCCCACCGAGGAAGAGCAGTTTGAGATATATAAGGAAGTCATTTCCAAAATGGGCGGAAAAAAGGTGATCATCAGGACGCTGGATATCGGCGCGGATAAACAGGTGGGATATTTTAACCTTCCAAAAGAGGAGAATCCGGCCATGGGATACCGCGCG
The DNA here is from genome assembly GCA_019118445.1 of Candidatus Eisenbergiella merdipullorum. GTDB lineage: Bacteria > Bacillota > Clostridia > Lachnospirales > Lachnospiraceae > Eisenbergiella > Eisenbergiella merdipullorum. The sequence goes on from DWYY01000121.1 coordinate 44,095, forward strand.
ATCCGTATCTGCCTGACCAGGCCCGAAGTTTTCAAAACGCAGCTGCGCGCGATCTACAGAGCGTCCGCCTTAGGTACGGCATCGATCATGTTTCCCATGATCATTTCCACGAAAGAGGTCAGACAGATCAGAAAGATCGTGGAAGAGGTGAAGCAGGAGCTTGCGGCGGAAGGCAAGCCGTTCGGAGAGGTGGAGCTGGGCATCATGGTGGAAACGCCTGCCGCGGCCATCATTAGCGACGAGCTGGCGAAGGAAGTGGATTTCTTCAGCATCGGGACCAACGATCTGACCCAGTATACACTGGCGATCGACAGGCAGAACCAGAAGCTGGACGGTTTCTTTGACGCGCACCATGAAGCGGTGCTGAGGCTGATCCGCATGACGGTGGAAAACGCCCATGCGGCAGGGATCTGGTGCGGCATCTGCGGGGAGCTTGGCGCGGATACGACGCTCACGAAGACATTCCTGGATATGGGACTTGACGAGCTGTCGGTTTCCCCGGCTTATGTGCTCAGCGTGAGAAAAGCGGTAAGGGAGATTTAACTGGACGCCGCGTCCGCGGCTGTTCTTCAAGTTAAAATATAAGAGCAAAGGAGTATGGAAAATGAAAGAATTCGAGTATACGATCACGGATGAACTGGGGATCCATGCAAGACCTGCCGGACTTCTGGTGAAGAAGGCAGGAGAGTTTGCCAGCACGGTAAGCGTGGAAAACGGGGCCAAGAAGGCCGATGCGAAAAAGATCATGTCCCTGATGATGCTGGGAGCAAAAAAGGGGAATACGCTGAAGTTCACGGCCGAAGGGCCGGATGAGGATGCCGCTGCGGAAGCGCTTGAGGCATTTATGAAGGAAAATCTCTGATCAGACGTGCGAGACGTGCGGTTCCCGCAGCGCCGCAGCCGGGAACCGCGCTGGATAAACCAAAAGAAGCGGTGCAGGAAGGACATTAGAGATGAAGATCATCAAAGCAAGAGATTACAAAGACATGAGCAGAAAGGCGGCCAATATCATATCCGCACAGATCATCATGAAGCCGGATTGTGTGCTTGGCCTTGCAACGGGTTCCACGCCGATCGGGACCTATAAGCAGCTTGTGGAATGGTATGAGAAGGGAGACCTGGATTTTTCTGAGGTCACTACCGTAAACCTGGATGAGTACAAGGGATTAAGCCGGGAGAATGACCAGAGCTATTATTATTTCATGAATGAAAATCTGTTTTCCCATGTGAATATCCATAAGGACAGGACTCATCTGCCTAACGGCATGGAGCCGGACAGCGCGAAGGCCTGTGCGGATTATAACGCGGTGCTTGAATCGGTGGGAGGCATTGACCTGCAGCTTCTGGGCCTGGGCCATAATGGACACATCGGTTTCAACGAGCCAGAGGATATCTTTGAGCTGGAAACACATTGCGTAAACCTGACGGAATCTACGATCGAGGCGAATAAGCGTTTCTTCGATTCATATGACGAGGTGCCTAAGCAGGCGTATACCATGGGGATCAAGACCATTATGCAGGCGAAAAAGGTCCTCATCGTGGTGAGCGGAAAAGATAAGGCAGGGATCGTGAAAAAAGCTTTCTTTGGTCCGGTGACGCCCCGTGTGCCAGCCTCTATCCTGCAGCTTCACAGCGATGCCATCGTGATCGCGGATGAAGACGCCCTTTCCGAGATCTGAAGCGGCGTTTTCCTATGAATGAAATGCCGCATGCGGCGGCAAAACAGGAGGAAAAACGATGGTCATACAGAGTAAAAGAGTCTGGACGGCGGGACAGTTTATTGCCGCGCAGGTGGTCGCAGAGGACGGCAAGATTGCGGATGTGCTCCCTTATGATTCGCTTCCTGTGGACGAAGACTATGGAAACCTGAGGATCCTTCCGGGTTTTATTGACGTACATACCCACGGGGCATACGGCTTTGATACGAACGATGCCGAACCGGAGGGCCTTAGGAACTGGATGAGAAGGATCCCACAGGAGGGAGTGACAGCCATCCTGCCCACCACGGTGACACAGATGCCGGATGTCCTGACGGCGGCGCTCGCCAATGTGGCCGCTGTTGTCAGGGGAGGCTATGAAGGAGCAGAGATCCTGGGCGTTCATTTTGAAGGTCCGTATCTGGATATGGATCATAAAGGAGCTCAGCCGCCGGAAGCCATTGCGAAGCCGAGCGTGGAGCAGTTCCAGCAGTATCAGAAGGCAGCGGACGGGCTGATCCGGTATATCACTCTTGCGCCGGAGCATGACGACGGCTTTGCCCTGACGAAATACTGCTGCAAAACCGGAGTGGTGGTCAGCATGGGCCATTCCTCCGCCACCTATGAGCAGGCCCTGATGGGGATAGCCAACGGTGCGACGAGCATGACCCATGTGTTTAACGGCATGACCGGATTCCACCACAGAAAACCGGGGCTTGTCGGAGCGGCTTTCCGGGTGCGGGATGTTTACGGCGAGGTGATCTGTGACGGCTGCCACTCCCAGCCCGCCGCGCTGAATGATTATTTTCAGGCGAAGGGCAGGGATCATGTGATCATGATCACGGATTCCCTGTGCGCCAAATACTGCCCTCCGGGCGGCGGCTATCAGCTTGGAGGCCACGACGTGGAGATTGGAGAGGACGGACTTGCCCGTCTTGCCGGGACGGACACGATCGCGGGAAGCACCCTGCGCATGAACAGAGGTCTGCGCATCCTGGTGGAGGAAGCCATGGTGCCCTTTGACGCGGCGGTGAACGCCTGCACGATCAATCCTGCCAGGTGTCTGGGCGTGGATGACCGCAAGGGAAGGATCGTGGCAGGATGTGATGCGGACCTGGTGGTGCTGAAGGATGATTATGAGGTGCTTCAGACCTACTGCCGCGGGAAAGCCATGCTGAAATGAAATAGTGGATCGACCGGGCTGCCGGTGTGGGGTATGTTCTGTTTTGCCGCCCCACGCCGCCGGCCCTTTTTATTGCTTCTGCGCCGCCGGTTCTTTTTTATTTTCTTTTAAAAAAAACGATTTTGGTGTATAGTAATAAAGAAAGTGCCTGGAAGGGATTTTTTGGAAAGAAAGGAGACGTCCGGATGGATTGCAAAACGGCGGAAAAGCTGATTCCGGATTTTATCCGCGGCAGGATGGAAACCAGGACGGCAAAGGATTTCCTGGAGCATGTGAAAAAATGTCCCTCCTGTAAGGAGGAGCTGAGCATCCAGTTCCTGGTGACGGTGGGGATGGAGCGGCTGGAGGACGGCGAGGCGTTCAATCTGAATAAGGAACTTGCGGAGCGGATTGCGGTCGCGGAAGGGCATGTCAGGATCCGGCAGAGACTGCAGTGGGGGCTGTATTATTTTGAGGCCTTTGCGGTGCTCGCTGCCATTCTGGTGATGACGACCCTGGTCTTCTGAACGATTCTGACGGAAAGGTTATAAAAGGAAAATGAATGGAAAGCTTGTATTAATAGACGGGCACAGCATACTGAACCGCGCGTTCTACGGAGTGCCTGACCTGAGCAATGCCGAAGGGCTTCATACCAATGCCATTTACGGTTTTTTAAATATCATGTTCAAGATCCTGGAGGAGGAAAAGCCAGGATATCTGGCCGTTGCCTTTGATGTGCACGCGCCCACCTTCCGCCATGAGCTGTATACGGCCTACAAGGGAACTAGAAAGCCGATGCCGGAAGAACTCAGGCAGCAGGTGCCGGTGATGAAGGAGGTTCTTTCCGCCATGGAAATCTGTACCGTGGAACAGGCGGGACTGGAGGCGGACGACATTCTGGGAACTCTGGCGAAGCGCGGCGAGCGGGACGGCATGGAGGTGGCCCTTGTCTCCGGGGACAGGGATCTTTTGCAGATCGCGGGGGAGCATATCAAGATACGTATCCCCAAGACGAAGAGCGGAAGGACGGAAATAGAAGATTATTATGCAGAGGACGTGAAGGCGGCCTGGCAGGTGACGCCGGAGCAGTTCGTGGATCTGAAGGCTCTGATGGGAGATTCTTCCGACAATATACCGGGCGTTCCTAAGGTGGGGCCTAAGACGGCGCAGGAGCTGATGGTCCGTTTCGGTTCCCTGGATAACATCTATGAGCATCTGGATGAGGTGACGAAGAAGAGCGTGAAGGAGTCCCTGGCGGCAAACCGGGATCTGGCGGAGCTGAGCAGAAAGCTCGCAAGGATCAACACCGGGGCGGAGCTTTCCGTGACCTGGGAAGACCTGAAGCTGAAAGAAATGTTTACGCCCAAGGCCTATGAGATGTTTCAGCGGCTGGAATTTAAAAACATGTTGGGAAAATTCCGACAGGAAATGCTGGAGGATGACGGAAGAAAGGTGAGTCTGCGCATTACCGGGGCTCCGGAAGAAGCCGAAGAGGTTTTCCGGCTGGCAAAAGAGAAGAAGAGGGCGGCATTTCTGGTGTTGGAGGATGGAAATGCGGCGGCAGGGACCGCTTCCAACCGTTATGATGGCAGCGGGTTTGCCGCGCTTGCCTTTGCAGCGGAAGAAAAGGAAGCCTGGATCCTGACGCGCTCCGAGCTGATCACGGCGGCTTATGCGAAGGAGAAACTGTCCGCCCTGGCGGAGGAGGGCGTGCATCTTGCCACGTTTCAGGTGAAATTCCAGTATGGCTATCTGGACCTGACAGACACGGAAGGGCTGTTCGATGTGCTGATCGCGGCTTATCTGCTGAACCCGCTGAAGAGTGATCACAGCATTGCGGATATCGCCCATGAGCATCTGGGCCTGACGCTGAAGGACAGGTCTGTCCTGCTCGGCAAAAGCGCTTTCCTGGACGCTCTGTCCGAAAATCAGGAAGCGTTTGCAGAATATGCGGGCAACGCGGTGTACGCCATCCTGAAGGCATGGCCCGTGCTTTCGGAAAAGCTGGAGCAGACAGGGATGGACCGCCTGTTTTCCGAGATCGAGATGCCGCTCACCCGTGTGCTCCACGACATGGAGATGGAGGGGATCCGGGTAAGACCGCAGGCTCTGAAGGATTACGGAGATGCGCTGGTGGAGCGAATCGGGGAGCTGGAAAAGAGCATCCATGAGGAAGCTGGAGAGGAGTTTAACATCAATTCCCCCAAACAGCTTGGAGAGATCCTGTTCGGAAAGCTGAAGCTTCCGGGAGGAAAGAAGACCAAGACCGGCTATTCTACAGCGGCGGACGTGCTGGAAAAGCTGGCGGAGGATCATCCGATCGCAGCGGAGGTCCTGGAATACAGAGGACTTGCCAAACTGAAATCCACGTATGCGGACGGGCTGCTTGCCTATATCGGACCGGACAGCCGGATCCATACCACGCTGAACCAGACGATCACAGCGACGGGCCGGATCAGTTCCACAGAACCGAATCTGCAGAATATCCCCATGCGCATGGAACTGGGAAGGCTGATCCGCAAGGCTTTTGTTCCCAGGGATGGCTTTTTGTTCACGGATGCGGACTATTCCCAGATCGAACTGCGGGTGCTCGCCCACATGTCCGGGGATGAGCAGTTGATCGAGGCGTACCGGTCTGATGCGGACATCCACCGCATCACGGCGTCAAAAGTGTTCCACACGCCCTTTGAGGAGGTGACGGATCTGCAGAGGCGAAATGCGAAGGCGGTGAATTTCGGCATCGTCTACGGGATCAGCTCCTTCGGTTTGAGTCAGGATCTGAGCATTTCCCGAAAAGAGGCGGCGTCCTATATTGAGGAATATTTCAAGACCTATCCCGATGTAAAGGCGTTCCTGGACAAAGAGGTGGCTTCCGCAAAGGAAAAGGGCTATTCCGTCACCCTGTTCGGGCGGCGCAGACCGGTGCCGGAGCTGAAGAGCAGCAACTTCATGCAGCGCTCTTTCGGCGAACGGGTGGCGATGAACGCGCCGATCCAGGGAACTGCGGCGGATATCATCAAGATCGCCATGATCCGCGTCTGGAAACGGATCGAAAGAGAGAAGCTGAAGTCCCGCCTGATCCTGCAGATCCACGACGAACTGCTGATCGAAACCGCGCCGGGCGAAGAGGAGGCGGTGGCGAAGCTTCTCTCAGAAGAAATGAAGTCGGCGGCTTCCCTGTCCGTAACGCTTGAGACGGACCTGCATACGGGTACGGACTGGTATGAGGCAAAATAGAACGATCCGGCGTGGAGGAAACATGAAACTGATCGGAATTACCGGCGGCGTGGGTGCGGGAAAAACGCGAGTGCTGGAGCTTTTAAAGGAGCTTTGCTGCTGCCGCATCCTGCTCGCCGATGAAGTGGGAAATGAGGTGAAGCTTCCGGGACAGCCGTGCTATGAGCGTCTGGTGGAGCTTCTGGGAAAGCAGGTGCTTTCCGAAGACGGGACCATTGATAAAAAAAAGATGGCTGGCATGATCTTTGCTGACCCGGCGCTCTTGGACCGGGTAAATGAAATCATCCATCCGGAGGTGAAGCGATACATCCTGGAACAGGTAGGACAGGAACGGGAGCGCGGAGACGTGGAATACTTTTTCCTGGAAGCCGCCCTTCTGATCGAATGCGGATATGAGGCGGTCCTGGATGAGATCTGGTACATCCATGCTGACGAGTCCGTCCGCGCGGCGCGTCTGAAGGAAAGCAGGGGCTATTCCGACGAAAAGATCCGCCAGATTTTTGAAAGCCAGCTCAGTGAAGAAGAATTCCGCAGGCACTGCTCCGTGGTGATAGAAAACAACGGGGATTTGAAAGAAACGAAACGGCAGCTTCAGGCGGCGCTTCGCCGGAATGGGGCTGCAGATGGGCCGGACCCGGCGAAGTGATGACCAAACTGAGAAGAAGAAGCTTGCAGGAACGGACAGAATGTGGCATATTAATACAGAAAAGGAAAAAAGCCGCTCATCCGGCAAAAAGGAGATCAAACGACTATGAGACTATGCAGCATTGCCAGCGGAAGCAGCGGGAACTGCATTTACGTGGGAACGGATACCACCCATGTCCTGGTGGATGTGGGCATCAGCAGAAAACGGACGGAGGAAGGGCTTCACAGTCTGGGGATCGATCCCAGAGAGCTTGACGCCGTGTTCATAACCCACGAGCACAGCGACCACATCAGCGGGCTGGGCGTTTTTTCCAGAAAATATAACGTGCCTATCTATGCCACGCCGAAAACGGTGGAGGCCATCTGCAGCACCAGGAGCCTGGGCGCGATCGACGCAAGCCTGTTCCAGACCATCCGGGCGGACGAGAGCTTCACGATCAAGGATATGACCGTGAATCCCATGCGGATCTCCCACGATGCGGCAGATCCGGTGGCATACCGGTTTTCCTATGGAAAGCAGAAGATCGGCGTGGTCACGGATCTGGGAACCTATAACGATTATACGGTGGAATGCCTGAAGGGGATGGATGCCCTTCTTCTGGAGGCCAATCACGATGTGAACATGCTGCAGGTCGGTCCCTATCCCTATCCATTAAAACAGCGGATACTGGGGGAGAGGGGGCATCTGTCCAATGAAAATTCCGGAAGGCTGCTGGGAAGGCTCCTGCACGATAACCTGAAGTATATTGTGCTGGGGCATCTGAGCAAGGAAAACAACATTCCCCAGCTCGCCTATGAAACGGTCCGGCTGGAGATCAGCCAGGCGGACAGCCCTTATAAAGCGGGGGATTTCCCGATCCAGGTGGCAAAAAGGAGCGAGGTCTCGCAGGTGATCGAGATCGCATAAAAAGGAGGAAGCCATGAAAAGGACCATCATTACGGTAGTGGGGCATGATACGGTTGGGATCATCGCGAAGGTCTGTACCTATCTTGCGCAGAATAATATCAACATTCTGGATATCAGCCAGACCATCGTGCAGGAATATTTCAACATGATGATGATCGTGGATATGAACCATGCGGCGAAAAGCGTCAGGGAGATCTCGGAAGATCTTGCGAAGCTCGGAGAAGAGATCGGCGTGATCATCAAGTGCCAGAGCGAAGAAATTTTCAGCCAGATGCACAGAATCTGAAAAGGGAGATGGAGGCCTGCATGATCAACATATTTGAAGTGAATGAAACCAACAAGATGATCGAGAAGGAAAACCTGGATGTGCGGACGATCACGCTGGGGATCAGCCTTCTGGACTGTATCGATTCTGACCTGGACGCCCTGAACCAAAAAGTTTATGACAAGATCACCCGTGCGGCGGAAAATTTGGTGGAAACGGGAGAGGAGATTTCTGCGGAATACGGAATCCCTATCGTGAACAAGAGAATATCCGTGACGCCCATCGCCCTCATCGGAAGCAGCGCCTGCCGGAAAAAGGAGGATTTCGTCCGGATCGCGCAGACGCTTGATGACGCGGCCAAAAAGGTCGGAGTGAATTTCATCGGCGGCTTTTCCGCGCTGGTGTCCAAAGGGATGACTCCGGCGGATGAGCTCCTGATCCGTTCCATCCCGCAGGCCCTCGCGTCCACGGAACGGGTGTGCAGCTCCGTGAACCTGGGCTCCACCAAAACGGGGATCAACATGGATGCGGTGCGGCTGATGGGAGAGATCATCCTGGAAGCGGCGAACCTGACGAAGGATACGGATTCTTCGGCCTGCACGAAGCTGGTGGCCTTCTGCAACGCGCCGGATGACAATCCGTTCATGGCCGGCGCGTTCCACGGCGTGACGGAAGCGGACATGGTCATCAATGTGGGCGTCAGCGGTCCCGGGGTGGTGAAAACGGCTCTGGAGAAGGTGCGCGGGGAAAGCTTTGAGGTGCTCTGCGAGACCATCAAGAAGACAGCCTTCAAGGTGACGAGAGTGGGTCAGCTGGTGGCAAAAGAGGCATCCAGACGGATGGATATCCCGTTTGGCATTGTGGATCTGTCCCTGGCTCCCACCCCTGCCATCGGGGACAGCGTGGCGGACATCCTGTGCGAGATTGGTCTGGAGCATGCCGGCGCACCCGGCACCACTGCGGCGCTCGCTTTGTTAAACGATCAGGTGAAAAAGGGCGGCGTGATGGCTTCGTCCTATGTAGGGGGACTGAGCGGCGCATTTATTCCCGTGAGCGAGGACCAGGGCATGATCGATGCGGTTTCTGCCGGGGCGCTTTCCCTGGAGAAGCTGGAGGCGATGACCTGCGTCTGTTCGGTGGGGCTTGATATGATTGCAATACCTGGAGATACTAAGGCGTCTACCATATCCGGAATCATCGCGGATGAGATGGCCATAGGCATGATCAATCAGAAGACCACTGCGGCGCGCCTGATCCCGGTGATCGGGAAGACGGTGGGAGATCATGCGGAGTTTGGCGGCCTTCTGGGCCATGCGCCCATCATGCCGGTCAATTCCTTCGGCTGCGAGGCATTTGTCAACAGGAAAGGACGGATCCCCGCTCCGATCCACAGCTTCAAAAACTGAGGTCTCGAACAAAAATACCGGAAATGGCGTTCAGTCCGTCGGCTCCTGGAGCCGGGGAGTGATGATCTGCCTTTGATATTCGTTTAAGAAGGGCTTCCCGTATTTGCTGCTGACAGCAGTCTGGTAAATGTGGGAGGCCCTGATCTCTTCCTGCAGGAGGGGCAGAAGATTTTCGGGAAGCTGCTTTCCGGCCGCGCTGAGACGGGAAAGAAGTGGGGAGGCGGCACGCTTCTTGATGGCGGAAAGCAACGGCAGCGCCCGCTCTGAGAAACCGAGCATGCGCAGGTAGACGGGAAAACCTTCCGATTTGCTCTGATCCAGCATTTCCTGCCGGATATCCAGAAGGATGTGACAAAGGCTCCGGCTCGCCCGTGCGTAGGGAAGGTCCCGGGAGCGCAGCCTAAGACAGAAATCATCCCAGCCGGTGAAGGCATAGAGCTTTTTTTCAATCTTGTCAGCAAGGAAGGGCGTTATGTCCGCAAAGACGGTGAGCGAGGACGACGTCTGTTTCTCTTTTTGCTCCAGAAGCTGAAGCAGCCGGTAGCGCAGCAGGGGGGCCAAATCCTCCTCTGTGATGATGCCGCGTCCATCCTTTCTTTCAAACAGGAGATGGCGGGATATGCTGGGAAGGCTGCCGAAAAGGCTTTCTGCTGGTTCCGGCATGTGGGTATTACAGTCCTGCAAAGGGCGGACGGCTGCAGTATCCGCTCTTTGGAGAGCTTTTCGAATGGCGGATGCGGAGCTGAAAGAAGCCGGAACAGCGTTGTCCGCCGTTTCCTTCAGAGCTGTATCGTGATAGCCGCCTTTTCGCTGTATGGCAAAGGGCCGGATGGCGCTTTTCTGCGCGGCCAGCGCCCGGCAGTATTCGATTCCCAGAATGTTGTTGGGAAGGGACAGCAGGGACGGATCCGTGCCGGAAAGAGCGGAAAACGCCAGGCTGCGTGCCGCGGGAAAAGAGAGGCCGGATTTCTGCGCTTCCCGCAGCCTGCGTTGAAATTCCGGCGTTTTTTCCGCTTGGGATAGATGATCGGCGGCCAGACAGAGCGCCTGCGTGTCCCCGCATTCGCTCCCGAAGCACAGATGGTCCACACAGCCGAGACGGTCCAGGACGGAAACCGCGCCGGAGGCAAAGTATTCCGCGCTGGCGCAGGCAAAACGCACCGGAAGCTCCAGCACCAGGTCCGCGCCGCAGGAGAGCGCCATGCGCGCCCGGTCGTATTTGTCCAGGACGGCGGGCGTCCCGCGCTGAGTGAAGCAGCCGCTCATGACCACCACGATATAGTCCGCCCCGGTGAGGCGGCGGGCCTGGATGAGCTGATATTCATGGCCTCTATGGAGAGGGTTGTATTCCGCGATGATTCCGGTAACCGTCATGGGTAGAATGCTCCTGTCGTTTGATGGTACTTATCATAGCATGGATGAGGGAGTTTGAACAGGGGAAAAGCGCTCCCGCCCTTTTCGAGCGAGCTCGAACGGGTTTGGAAGGGCGGAAGGAAGGGGTAGTGGCTGCGGCCGCCATGCCAATCCAGGTTTGCGGTGCAAACCCGGATTGAGGGCTGCGCCCTATAGGAAGGGAAAAGCGCCCCCGCCGTTCGAGCTCGCTCGAAAAGGCGGGGACGCTTTTCCCTTCCTGCATGGCTTAATTGTACAATGTTCCGAACAATTTGGAGAAAATTGCGATATGTGCAAGATTTTGTACAATAAATTCAGGAAAAGAAGCTTGTATACAATGGAAAATTCCGTTATAATTTTAGTTAGACTTGGAATTTGAAACAGAAGATAGAAATTTGGAAAGGAGTTAAGAAATATGTCTTACATCGATACCATTAAAGAGAAAGCCAGGATGGACAAAAAAACGATTGTCATGCCGGAGACGAATGACAAGAGAACACTGATCGCAGCGGCTCATGTGCTGCAGGAGGGAATCGCCAACATTATCATGGTCGGAAACGAGGAGAAGATCATGGATGGCGCAGGCTGGCTGGAAGTCGATCTGACAGGGGTGAAGGTGGTAGATCCCACCAAAACGGAAAAATTCGAAGAGTATGCGCAGTTGCTTTATGAGACGAGAAAGAAGAAAGGAATGACGCTGGAGGAAGCGAGACAGAGGCTGTTGGAGGATCCGCTGACCTTCGGTGTGGTCATGGTCAAGGCAAACGATGCGGACGGTATGGTGGCGGGCGCGTGTCACGCGACAGCCGATGTGCTCCGCCCTTCCCTGCAGATCCTGCGCACGGCGCCTGGGGTGAAGCTGGTTTCCGCCTTCTTTATCCTGGATGTGCCGGACTGCGAGTACGGTGAAAATGGAACCTTCCTGTTCGCGGACTGCGGCCTGAATCAGGATCCCACCTCTGAGGAGCTCGCGGCGATAGCGGACAGCAGTGCGAAGAGCTTCAAGCAGCTGATCGGAGGAAAGCCTATCATTGCTATGCTTTCCCATTCTACCAAGGGAAGCGCCCATCATCCGCTGGTGGACAAGGTGGTGAAGGCGGTTGAGATCGCCCATGAAGAATATCCGAGTCTGACGCTGGACGGCGAGCTGCAGACCGATGCGGCCCTGGTACCCAGGGTGGCGAAGACCAAAGCGCCCGGAAGCCCGGTGGCAGGTAAAGCCAACGTGCTGATCTTCCCGAATCTGGATGCCGGAAATATCGGCTATAAGCTGGTAGAGCGTCTCGGCAAAGCGGAAGCCTATGGTCCGATGCTTCAGGGGATCGCAAAGCCCGTCAACGACTTGTCCAGAGGATGTGACTGGCAGGATATCGTAGGCGTGGTTGCGCTGACTGCAGTACAGGCGCAGTTAGTGTAAAAGAGAGGATAGAGAAGGTATGTATATTCTGGTAATCAACTGTGGCAGTTCCTCGCTGAAATTTCAGCTTATCGATTCACAGAGCGAGGAGTTGATCGCAAAGGGACTCTGCGAAAGAATCGGAATTGATGGAAGCCGGCTGGTGTATACGCCTGCCGGCGGAAAAAAACAGATCACGGAAGCGAAGATGGAGGATCATAAGGCTGCGATCGGCATGGTGCTGAAGGCGCTGACGGATCCTAAGATCGGGGCGGTGAAGGATCTGTCTGAGATCGGGGCGGTGGGACACCGCGTTGTTCACGGCGGTGAGAGCTTTTCCAAAGCGACGTTGATCACGGATGAGGTGAAAAAAGCGATCGAGGAATGCAGTGAACTGGCGCCTCTTCACAATCCGGCCAATCTGATCGGCATAGAAGCGTGCGAGGCTCTGATGCCTTCCGTACCTATGGTGGCGGTATTTGATACAGCTTTCCATCAGACCATGCCGGAGGAATCCTATCTGTATGCGCTTCCTTATCATTATTACAGAGATTATCGGATCAGAAGGTACGGTTTTCACGGGACAAGCCATGAGTATGTGTCGTCCCGTGCGGCGGCCTTACTGGGAAGGCCGATCGAAGAGCTGAAACTCATCGTCTGTCATCTGGGAAACGGGGCTTCTATTTCCGCGGTCAAATACGGAAAATGCGTGGATACTTCCATGGGGCTTACTCCTCTGGAAGGACTCGTCATGGGAACCAGGAGCGGGGACCTCGACCCGGCCATCATAGAGTTCATAGCGAATAAGGAAGGAAAGAGCGTCAGCGAGATCTTACGCATGCTGAACAAGGAGTCTGGGGTTTACGGCTTGTCCGAAGGTTTTTCCTCCGATTTCCGTGATCTGGAGGATGCGTATGAAGCGGGAAATGAGAGCGCAAAACGTGCGATGGAGACGTATATCCACAGCGTGATCAAATATATCGGCGCTTATACGGCGGAAATGAACGGTGTGGACGCGATCTGTTTTACAGCAGGGGTGGGAGAAAATAGTCCGATCATCCGCGACCGTATCCTCAGGCATCTGACTTATATGAACATTACCATTGACGAGACGCAAAATCATAAGCGGGGAGAGGAAGTCGTGATTTCTTATCCGGGACCAGGGCCGAAAGTTCTGGTGATTCCCACAAACGAAGAATTGTCCATCGCAAGGCAGACCTATGCAATCGTATCAGGTAAAAATTGAACAGTGGCCTGTAAAAGAAGCCGGTTCATAGCCGGCTTCTTTTGAAAAGGGGAAAAGATTCACTAAAAACAAAAGAGAGAAGGAGAAACGTATGGGAAAAAAACAGAAGGAATGTTTCACAAAGGCATATGACACGGCGGCGGATCTGATCTTGAAGGCGACGGATGAATTTGCAGAGAAATTTCCGCCTTCTGCCAGTGTCGATCATTTCTATCAGCCCGGACCAAATCGGGATTGGACGGCAGGTTTCTGGACGGGAGAGGTATGGCTTGCCTGGGAAAAAACGGGAAATGAGAAACTGAAAAAGACGGCTGAGATCGATGTTAAGGATTTTTACAGGAGAATTAAGGAAAGGGACGGCGTGGACCATCATGATATGGGCTTTTTGTACTGCCCCTCCTGTGTGGCGGCCTGGAAGCTGACCGGAAATACCATGGGAAAGGAAGCGGCGCTGATGGCCGCCGATAACCTGATGGGTCGGTTTCAGGAAAAGGGTCAGTTCTTTCAGGCGTGGGGAGAACTGGGAGCGAAGGACAATTACAGGCTGATCATCGACTGCCTGATGAATATGCCGCTCCTGTTCTGGGCCACGGAAGTGACCGGAGATCAGAAGTATGCCGAGAAGGCGCAGGCTCATATCAAAACGGCGATGCAGAACATCATCCGTCCGGACAATTCTACGTATCATACGTTCTTCTTTGATCCGGAGACGGGAGCTCCGGTAAAGGGCGTGACGCATCAGGGATACCGGGACGGCTCCGCCTGGGCGAGGGGACAGGCCTGGGGAGTTTATGGTTCGGCGCTGGCATATAAGTTCCTCAAAAATGACGCCTATGTGGATATTTTCTGCCGGGTAACGGATTATTTTCTGGAGCATCTGCCAGAGGATAAGATCCCGTACTGGGATTTTGATTTCACGGACGGAAGCGACGAACCGAGGGATTCCTCCTCTGCAGCCATCGCGGCCTGCGGCATGTTGGAGATGAGCAAATATCTTCCTCAGGAAAAGGCTCGGCACTATACGGAAAAGGCGGAAGAGCTGGTGGAGGCGCTGATCCGGGAATGCGCGGTTACAGACCCGGCAGTTTCAAACGGTCTGCTGCTGCATGGAACCTACGCGAAGAGCTCACCCTATAACACCTGCCCTGACCTTGGCGTGGACGAGTGCGTGATATGGGGAGATTACTTTTACATGGAAGCGCTCACCAGACTGCTCAGGGACTGGGAGCCTTATTGGTATTGATCGTTTTCATTTGTGGATGGAAGCGAAAGGAGGGGAAAGAATGGGAAAAAAGATGTTTTTTGATCGGCCGGACGCCTGTTATTTTGTACCGGATCCGAGGGAAGCTGCAGCATATTGCAGAAAGAACTGGCCGGAAGATGTGGATCACATCCTCAGGGTGGCGGATGAGGTCTGCCGGAACTATTTCCTGTTCGATCTGAACTGGGACATGGAGCGGACTTATGATCCGGTGGTCTTTGAGGGAGAGATTAACTGGAGCATTAAGCCCAAGGGAGATCCGGAATTTGTCTGGCAGTTTAACCGCCACCGTTTCTTCATCTGTTTGGGACAGGCGTACTGGCTGACCGGGGATGAAAAATATGTGAAAGGCTTCCTGCGGCTGATCAATGACTGGATGGATCGTGTGCCGTTAAATGAAGCCAACTGGAATGGCCCGTGGAGGATGTTGGAGACGGGACTGCGGGGGGAGAGCTGGACCAAGGCGATCCGGTATTTCAGAGATAGTGATCTGATCACGGAAGGGTTTCTGGACCGTTTTGCGGACTGCCTTCGCATCCATGCGAAACGGCTTGTGGAGCAGGGCGGGGATGCCAGGCTTCAGAGCAACTGGTGTGTGTTGGAAAATAGCGGGCTGTTTGAAATCGCTCTGGCGCTGCCGCAGGATGAGCAGACGAAGGAGTGGATCAGAATTGCTCTGGATCGTCTGGATCGATCCAGCATGGTCCAGGTGCATGCGGACGGAAGCCAGTGGGAACAGTCCCCCATGTACCACAATGAAGTCTTTCACTGCCTTTGCTGCTGCGTGTACCTTGCCCGCATCAACGGCATCGCGCTTCCGGATGGAATGGAGGAGAGGGTGCACCGCATGGCAAGGGTCGATCTGATCTGGAGAAAGCCGGATAGGCATCAGTTCACTCAGGGGGATTCTGATGACACGGATCTTGGAGATGTATTGAGTATGGGAGCTTATTTGTTTCAGGATCCGGAGCTGAAATATGCCGGCTTTGAAAAGCTGGATTTTGAAGATGCCTGGGATTTTGGAAAGACGGCATGGGAGTCATATGATGCGCTTGCTTCGAGAAAGCCGGACTTTACTTCAGCTGCGCTTGCGGATTCCGGAAATTACTATCTGCGTTCGGACTGGTCTGAGAAGGCGAATCTTTTGCATTTTACCTGCGGAGGCGTGAGTACAGGCCATTGTCATGGGGATAAACTGCATGTGAGCCTGGTGATAAATGGCGAAGATGTTCTGATTGACGGTGGAAGGGGTACCTATATGGATGTGCCGCTCAGGTTTATGCTGAAGGACAATCCGGGGCACAATACCACCACTGTGGATGGAAAGTCATTCACGACATTCCAGAGTTCCTGGTATACGGAGCATCTCTCTCTTGCTGTGAACCGTGTGTTCTATCAGGGAAAAACGGCGGAATACATACAGGGAGGACATCTTGGCTATATTGACGATGGCATTTTCGTAAACCGGCGCGTGATCTGGATCAAGCCGGATGTTTATCTGGTCTGTGACGAATTTTATGCGCAGGGAGAACATACCTTCAGACAGTTCTTCCATTTTTCTCCTGAGGGAATGGTGAATGTACAGGAGAACCGTGTTTCTTTTTCTGGAGAACATACGGATGCCTTTTTCACTTTCCTGGCGGACGGCGTGAAGCTGGAAGCTGGAAAAGGCGTGTGCTCTTCCCATTATAACCAGAGTGAAGAAAATCCGATGGTAACTGCGGTTCGCCAAAAGGAAGGCTTTGCCAGCATGATCACCGTGATCAACGGCGGACAGAAAGGAAAGACACAGCCTGCGGCAGCGCGCCTTTTGAAAACGGGGAGCCACAGCCTGAAGCACGCTTTGACGGAGAGAGAAGCACAGGCAGTAGAGATCACCCTGGAAGACAAGAGCTATGTGGTGACGATCTGCCATGACGAAATCTATCATACTTCAGATGCGGTAATTACGGAGAGCTGTCAGGCAGGCCGTAAGTTTACCTGTTATGCGACAGGAGGCGTCTGCGTATTTGAGACCACGGACTGTGAAGATGGTGTCCGGATTTATGGAGGAGAAGTGCTGCAGGCATAAAAAGCATATGAATTTTGTAGCCGAGCTATGCCCTGCGCAGATGCTATCGGCGCAGTAAAGGAGTAACATACGATTATGATGGAACAGAAAGAATGTCTTATGGAACGTGACATTCAAGACGCATCGCTGACTGTGGGCCCGGTTTCCGGACTCACAGTCAGTCTCTGCGAAAAGACGCTGCAGATCAGGATAACGGCGGACGGGACAGAGTGGGCTGCAAAAGAAGCTATCCGTCCCTGCATTGTCACCCAGGAAGAGACGCTTGACTTTGCCAGATGGAAGAGAGTTACCCATGTGATGGTGAAGACCGGATACGGACAGGGCATAAGAAGCAGCTACCGCCTTCTGGATGGAAAAGAGGATTCTTATGCCTTTGACACACTCTGCTGGATCGAGGAGACCGGAGAGGAGCCGGAGGAAGGCAGTGTGGGAAAGGTGCATTTTGAATGGATTCCCATTGTCGAAACGGGACTGAAGGTAAAAGAGGTGCGCTGGCCTGTCCCGATGGCATTTGACCCGGCAGCTTACGGAGACGGCGTATGCGAAGGCGGAGCCGGTGAAGGAGGCCGGACTTTGCGGGACTGGTATACCGTGATCAATGAAGGGCAGGGCCTGCTGCTTCCCAACGATTGGAAAAAGGCGGTGAACAGCTTGAGCTTTGGCGGACGGTTCCTGACCGCAGGGGGCTATATGCCCTGGTTCGGCCAGGTGAAAGAAAGAAAAGGATATATCGCCATTGCGGATACGCCATGGAATGCGGGCGCATACGTGGATCATCCGGCCGGAGGCCCTCAGACGGATATCGGCGTCTGGTGGGAGCCCAGCCTGGGTAGGATGGATTACAAAAGGAGCATCACCTACACATTCCTGGATGACTGCGATCATAATGATCTGTGCAGGATATACCGCCTTTATGCGAAACAGACCGGAAAGCTGGTAACGCTGAAGGAAAAGGCAGCCAGGGTCCCTTCCGTGGAAAAACTTTTCGGCTGCGCTTTCGTTCACTGCGGCATCAAGACCAGCGTAAATACGCTGTCGGATTTCTATGATGAAAAGCAGCCGGAAAAGAACAACCATGTTACCACGTTTGAAAAACGTGCCAGGATGATCGAGGAGATCAGGGAGCAGGGTGTGAAAAAGCTTTACCTGCATCTGGACGGCTGGGCGGAGCCGGGCTACGACAACAGGCATCCAGACTATCTGCCGGCCTGTGAGGAGGCAGGAGGCTGGGAAGGAATGAAGCGGCTCGCGGATACGGTCCATGACTGTGGTTATCTCTTCGGCATTCATGACCAGTACCGGGATTATTATCTGGAAGCGGATAGCTTCGATGAGGATGAAGCGGTGCGCCTGACTGACGGGACCATTCCGCAGCACAGCCGCTGGGCGGGCGGACCGCAGTCCTATCTGTGTGCCACGAGAGCGCCCTATTATGTGAAGCGTAATTTCCATGAGATCCTATCCCATGGGATCGAGCTGGACGGCGCATATCTGGACGTGTTTACCTGCAACGAGGGAGATGAGTGCGATAATCCTTACCACAGGATGACCAGACGGGAATGCTATGACTATCGGAAGCAGTGCTTTGACTGGCTGCTTTCGAAGGGAATCCTTTCCAGCTCTGAGGAGGTATCGGACTGGAGCATGCAGAGCCTGGTATTCTGCCACTATGCACCTTATCATTTCATGCTGCAGGCTCCCGGAACGCCCAGAAACGGCATCGCCGTGCCTCTGTTTAATCTGGTTTATCATGACTGCGTGGTGGAGCCGTGGATGATGGACATTCTGGAGTATACCGGACCCGACGGAGAGAAATGCCGGGAGGACCTGATGCTTTATGCGCTCCTGAACGCGGGCGCGCCCTATCTGGTCCGGGAAGGCGCTTACGCCAATACGGACGGTTCCTTTGCGGGCAGCGGTGATCTCGGACCGGAAGAGACGGCCGAACGGTGCCGTATCGTGCAGGAGCTTCATGAACGGCTGGCCTGCTGTCCCATGGTGCGCCATGAACTGATGGATGCGGACGGAAAGCGCCAGAAGACGGTATTTTCCGACGGAACGGAAGTGACAATTGATCTGGAAAACGGAGAGTATCAGATCAGAGGAGGAGAAAGATGAAAACAATAGAATTACTTCCCAAAAACGTGACTTATTATAAAGCGAATCTTCACTGCCATACTACGATTTCCGACGGCAGGATGACGCCGGAGGAGGTGAAGAAACATTATCAGGAGAAGGGGTATCAGGTGATCGCCTTTACGGATCACGACCACTATGTCAACCACAGTGAGCTGTGCGATGAACATTTTATAGCGATCGCGGCGCTGGAGACGGATATGAACCAGGCCGGCGATATGCTCTGGAAAGTTCGCCGTACCTGGCATATGAATTGGTACGATACCTGCCCTGATCAAAGCCGGGAGATCAAGGAAGCACTGGTGAGGCCCGAGGTGCCCTATGAGGATATGGATGCGGTCAATGCCTATACGGAAAAAATGTCAAAGCTGGGTTTCCTCGGCTGCTACAATCATCCTTACTGGTCCCTGCAGACCTGTGACGAGTACACGAAGCTGAAGGGACTGTGGGCGATGGAAATTTATAACCATGGCTGCGAGATGGACGGACTTTACGGCTATCATCAGCAGGCTTATGATGAAATGCTGAGAAGCGGCCAGAGGATTTTCTGTGTGGCAACGGATGACAACCATAACAGTGTTCCGGTGGACAGCGGACTTTATGATTCTTTTGGCGGCTATGTGATGATCGGCGCGGAGAGCTTTACCTATGCCGGGATCATCGAGGCGCTGAAAAAAGGAAACTTCTATAGCTGCTGCGCGCCTGACGGACAGGGAGTGGCGCCTGAGCTTCTGGAGTTTACTCTGACGGGAAATCATGTGCATGTGAAGTGCACGCCGGCGGATAAAATTTTCCTGAAAACGCGGGGAAGAAACTGTTACAGGGCGTCGGCTCGTCCGGGAGAAACTATCACGGAGGCGGATTTTGAGCTGAACGGGGAAGATGGCTTCATCCGGCTGGATGTGTCGGACGGAAAGGGAAGACATACTTTTTCAAACGCTTATTTCCTGGAAGAATTTTAGGGGGTAGCCCTCAACGTAGAAGGCGCCATCCCGGTTTCCCGCTTAAATGCCCTGGAAAAATAGCTTTGACTGTTGAAGCCCAGAGCCTCCGCCGTGCGGGAAACAGTTTCTCCACTCTGCAGAAGCTCTGCAGCAGCCTTGATCTTCAGCTTCAGCAGATATTTGTGAACTCCGATTCCCGCGTATTTATCGAAGAGCCGTTTCAGTCCTGCTTCGCTGACGCCGCAGAAACGGGAAATCTCGAGAACGGAGGGCTGCCGGTGGATGTTGCTGTTAAGAAAGCTGACCGCTCTGCTGAAAAGAACGGCATCGGGGGCGGAAGAAGCAGAAGAAACGGCTCCTGCTTCCGCCAGAGAAAGCATCAGAAGCTGAAGGCAGGAAGCTACTGTCTGGGAATAGGTAGGAAGTCGGTCGATGGGCTCTAGATAGCGGCGGTATCGGGAGTCAGCATTTTGAAGAGATGTGTCCGGCAGGGGATCCCCCTGCCGGATTTCAGCTTTCCTGCGGATAAAATCGAGAAGTCCAAGAAGAAGCTCCTGCTGAGAGGAGGAAAGTGTGAACACCTTCCGGCTCAGAGAGGCAGTGAGAGGTCCCTCCGCGGCAAAGGAGAAAATGAACAGACTGGCGCCTTCTTTTCCTGTTACGATAAATTTATGAAGCTCAAGGGGACGATGGAAAATGATCGCGCCCTGTGTGAGGTTATAAACTCTTTCATCACCAGATACACAGACCTCTCCTCTCAGGACATAAAGGCATTCCCAGAAATTGTGGCTTTCTCCTTGAAATTCATACCCGTTGTCATAATGGACCTCAAACAGAGAATAGAGAGCTGTCAATCGAATCTGTTCTGTGATCGGATGGGCGATCCAGACCATTGGTTTCCTCCCTTCTGCCAACGATTGCCGTCCTTTGTACAGCGCAAGGCACATGACTGTGACTTGAGCTGAAAGTGACCGATATTGAGCTGTTTTGATATGGTTATGTACTTTTTCTGATGCTATCATAGCATCAACAGGAACCGTTGTAAAGAATGAAAAAAGGAGCAGCATAGCGCGGCGCAAAACGACATAGCGCGGAAGAAAGGGGAGAATGAAAGATGCAGGAGATAAAAATCGGATTTATCGGACTCGGCAGCAGAGGTTACTGGCTTCTGAAGGATGTGGTATTAAAACAGAAGGAACAGGTTGCAGCTGTCTGCGACGTTTATGAGGACAGAACGCAGAAGGGAGCGGATCTTGTAGCTGAAGCCGGACAGGACAGACCTGCGGTCTACTCAGACTATCGGGACGTCATCCGGGATGAGAAAGTGAACACCGTTATCATTGCTACCGCCTGGGAAAGTCATGTACCGATCGCGCTGGCAGCCATGTATGCCGGCAAGGCCGTGGCCATGGAGGTGGGCGGCGCCTATGAGCTGAAGGATTGCTATGATCTGGTGGACGCTTATGAGAAAACCGGGACGCCGTTCATGTTCCTGGAAAACTGCTGCTTCGGCAGGCGGGAGATGATGGTGCTGAATATGGTACAGAAAGGGCTGTTCGGTGAGGTGGTCCACTGTGCGGGCGGTTATCAGCACGATCTGCGCGATGAGATCTCCTTTGGGAAGGAGAACCGCCACTACAGGCTGAGAAACTATCTGAACCGCAACTGTGAGAATTATCCTACCCATGACCTGGGCCCTATCGCAAAGGTGCTCAATATCAACCATGGGAACCGGATGCTGACCTTATCCTCTACGGCGTCCAAGGCGGCCGGGCTTAGGGACTATATTCGGGAAAATAAGAGTGACGATGAATTTTTGAAAAATCAGACTTTTGCCCAGGGGGATGTGGTGACCACAGTGATAAAGTGCGCCCACGGAGAAACGATCGTGCTGACGCTGGATACAACCCTGCCCCGTTATTACAGCCGCAATTTTACGGTAAGAGGGACGAAAGGCATGTATGAGGAGGTCACGGATTCGGTATTCCTGGACAGGCCGGAGGACCGCGCCCATGATTTTGACTGGAGAAAAACCTGTGTTGGCAATGCACAGCAGTATGAGGATGAGTACGATCATCCGGTCTGGAAGAAGTATATCAAAGAAGGGATCCAGGGAGGCCATGACGGGATGGACTGGCTGGAGTTTCAGCTCTTCTTCCGTTGCCTCAGGGAAAATAAACCCATGCCCGTGGATGTATATGACGCGGCAAGCTGGATGGCAGTCACGGCCCTATCCGGAATGTCTGTCGCCAGAGGCGGGGCGGTGGTCGACATTCCGGATTTTACCAGGGGAAAATGGTATCTTTGACGCCTAGCACAAAAAGCGGCTGTTCCCTGAGCGTCTCTTCCAAAGCGGCAATCACAGGTTGTTCAGGATATGGAGCACCTGCTTCAGCTCCTCCGGCTTTACCTTATCGGGAAAACGTCCTGCTTTTACACAGTCTTTAAAGTAGCGGATTTCTTCGGCGTAGGCATTGGTCTTGGGAAGATCGAGGTCTCCCGTGTCATTTTCCGCCGCCGTGGACAGGTCCAGGATGCTCCCGTCGTTCTGATAGATGAGGCATTTCCCGCCTTCCCATGCGACGAGCGCCTTTTCAAACAGGAAGCGGAACGAAGCTGAGAAGGGATAGGACGCGGCGTACCAGGAGCATTCCGTGGTGAGGAAGAAGCCGGGAAATTCATATACCGCGCTGATATAATCCTGACCCGAAAGACGGCTTCTGTGCTTCTGAATGTTTTTCGGCGCGCCAAAGGCATAGATCATGAAATCCAGGTCATGGATGTGGAGGTCAAAAGGGACAAGTCCGCTCCGCTTTTCATCCAGCATCCAGTTATCCCAGCTCCATTTCGGGCGGCTGTTCAGCCGCCCCATATAGCCGGAAAGGAGTTTTCCGTATTTTTCAGACTCATACAGTTCCTTTACGAGTTCATATTCCGGCCAGAAACGGAGCACCTGCGCCACCATGAAGCAGACGTGGTTCTCGTGGGCTGCCTGATAGACGCGGTCAACGTCTTCCTCCTTCAGGGAAACAGGCTTTTCACAGATCACATGGATGCCCTTTTTCATGGCTTTCACCGCAAAATCCACGTGGAGATAGGTGGGAAGGCAGATGTCCAGGATATCCAGCTCTTCTTTTTCCAGCATTTCTTCAAAATCCAGATAATGATGTTTATCCGGATAGGGTTCCAGGCGTTCCGAGCGGATGTCGCAGAGCGCCGCAAGAACCGTATCTTCCATGGCGTCCCAGGCGGGAATGTGGGAACCGCTGATCCCGCCGACGCCGACCAGACCTACTTTTAACATAATTTCCTCCTTCGTCTGCCTATGCGGTATAAATTTCATCAATAACAGCCTGCAGATAATCTCTTGATCTCAGTATATCCGTAAGCTGCTGCGGGCCGTCGATCTCCCGCTCGATGGTCACATAAGAATCATAGCCCAGTTCATGCAGTTTTTTGAAAAGAGCATGAAAGTCCACTTTGCCCTCCCCGATGGGAACTTCCTGCCCCAGATCGTGGCCGTTTACCGGATACAGGCCGTCCTTGGCGTGCAGGTTGCGTACATATTTTCCAAAGACATCCAGCGCGTCCACCGGATTTGCCTTTCCGTACAGGATCAGATTTGCCGTGTCCAGGTTGATGCCAAGATTGTCCATGCCGACCCGTTCAAAACAGCGCAGCATGGTGACGGGGGTTTCCTGCCCGGTTTCAAAGAGCAGGAACTGGCCGTTCTTTTTCAGATGCTCCGCCACAGTACGCACTGCAACACAGAAACTGCCGAAATTGGGATCGTTGGGATTCTCCGGAATGAACCCCATATGAGTGACCACGTCGGTCAGTCCAAGCAGATGGGCGAAATCAGCACCATCGCACAGGTTCTGGACACGCATCCGGCGGTATTCCGGCGGTACGAGGCCGAGCGTGAGCTGTCCATCGTAAAAGTCCCATACCTTAGGCCCTTCCCAGCCACACCAGAAGGCGGACACACAGATGTCGTACTGATCCAGAAGCTCCTGCAGACGGACGGCATTTTCTTTGGTCCAGACGGCCGGGTTCCAGGCGAGGAGCTGGCAGGAATCAAAGCCGTTTTTTTGAAGAGTTTCCAGCTTCTGTTCGATGTCATCCATGGTATTGAGGGAAACACAGGTTCCGATTTTCATATTTTCCTCCTTTTTTGGGGTACGGACCTTAGGCCCGTGCCTCCGATCAGATTTGCTGCTTATACAGTACCACGGAAGGCATGGATAAGGGAGAATTTTTTGACTAGTATTTGTAATATTTTTACCTTTGCATCCTGCGGACGGAGGAGCCGGGAAAAGGTAAAAATATTACAAAAGAACCCGCAAAAACCAGATGCGTCAAAGCTGCCGGTATGGTAGGATAGAAATAGGGTGAAAAGCGGAGCAAAAAAGGACAAAGGAGGAAAAAAGACCATGCTGGATGCGTATAAGGAGCTGACTCCGGTGATATACGGGGAAAACGCGGTGAAACATCTTTATTCGGAGCGGCGGACGCCGGGAGAGCTGTGCTTTGCGATGCACTGGCATGACCGGATGGAGCTTCTTTATGTTCTGCGCGGAAGTCTGGAGCTGCATGGACAGGAGGGAAAATATACAGTCCATGCGGGACAGACGGCCGTGTCCGCCCCCCGTCAGATGCACGGCGGTTTTGCCGGTCCGGATGGCGTGGCCTATCATACTTTTATGTTTGATGTGGAAAAATTCTGCAACGCAACCTTCGCAGCGCAGAAATATTTGCTCCCTGTCTGTGAAAATAAGGTTGGTTTTCAGCGTGTTATTGATGATGATTCGATGCGGATGGCGGAAGAACGGCTTATTGCCTCGCTTGAGGATAGAGAAAGGAACCCGCTGTCAGATATCGGTATCATCTATGAACTGCTCGGCATCCTGTACGGCTTTCGTGAGGAAAATATGCATGTCCTGCTGAGACAGAATCAGGCATTTTCCGAGATCCTGAAATATGTGAACGAGCGTTTCGCCCGGAAACTTTCTCCGAAAGAGGTCAGCGCCAGATTCGGCTATAATGAGACTTACTTCTGCCGCCGTTTCAAGAAGATCACAGGACTGACGTTTACCGGATATCTGCTCGCTCTGCGCATGGAATCTGCTCAGAAGCTTCTTACGGAAACCAGAGAGGATATCAGCATCATTGCCTGGAAATGCGGCTATGCAGATGTGAGCTATTTTTCACACTGCTTTAAGCGGCAGTTTGGGATGAGCCCGATGAGATTCCGAAAGGAGAAAAATCCCGCTTTTTTACAATAATATTAAGAAAATATGAAGTTAAAGAAATATGAGAAAATCCTCTTTTTTTTCCGCTGAAAATGTATTATGCTTATTAAGCTGTATGGAAGAGCATAAAAGAAAAAAGCTAAAGATACCATGCGGGAAGTGGAGTGGATGACGTGGCAGGTTTGGAATTGGGAAGATTGATCGGGGAAAATAGTCTGGTGTTCAGCAGTCTGGAATTCCTGTTCCGATTCCTGCCTGTTTTTTTGGCCGCATTTTATCTGACGCCGTTAAAATACAGAAATGTAACGCTTTTTATCGGCAGTATCCTGCTGTATGCCTGCGCGCAGCCGCGCTACGTGCTCCTGCTTCTTGCAGTGACTGCTCTGAATTATCTGATCGGCGTGAGGATGGAAGAAGCGTCGGTTTTTCTGCATCGCAGGCGGAGAAAGACAGCGATGCTAAAATGGCTCCTGCTGGCAGCGGCTGTGGACATCGGCATCCTGGTATTTTTCAAGGCGGCGGACGCGGCGGCGGGCAACCTTCTGCTTCCCCTTGGTCTGAGTTTTTATACCTTTAAGCTGGTTTCTTATCAGGTGGATGTTTTTTACGGCAGGGTGGGAGCGGAGCTTTCTTTCTGGAAGTTCGGTTCCTATATCTGCATGTTTCCACAGATCACGAGCGGACCCATCATGCGCTATGAAGATGCGCAGGAGGGACTTAGCGGGAAGCGTATCCGGCCGGAACAGTTTGAAGAGGGGCTGCGGCTTCTCATCCTTGGCCTTGCGTCCAAAGTCCTTCTCGCCGATAGGCTGGGGACCCTGTGGAATGAGATCCAGACCATCGGCTTTGAAAGCATCTCTACACCGCTCGCGTGGCTGGGTGCGTTTGCCTACTCTCTTCAGCTCTACTTTGATTTTGAGGGGTATTCACTGATGGCGGCGGGACTCGGCATAATGCTCGGTTTTCCCTATATCCGGAACTTTGACCAGCCCTACAGCGCGGTTTCCGTGAGCGACTTCTGGCGGCGCTGGCATATGACGCTGGGCAGCTGGTTCCGGGATTATATCTATATCCCAATGGGCGGAAACCGGAAGGGAACGAAGAGACTCGTCCTGAATCTGGCTTTTGTATGGCTGCTTACAGGCCTCTGGCACGGAAATGGACTGAATTTCATTATCTGGGGACTTGCGCTTGGCGGGATCATCATCCTGGAGAAGCTGACTTATGGAAGCTGGCTGAAAAAAAGCAGAGTGCTTTCCCATCTTTACGTGCTTGCAGTCATTCCGCTCACATGGATGATCTTCGCCATAACGGATTTAAACGGGCTGGGGATTTATTTTGCCAGGCTTTTTCCTTTTTTCGGAGTCGGACAGACGCTGAACGCGGGAGATATCGGAAAATATCTGTCCCTGTACTGGCCTTTTTTCTTGGCTGGAGTCATCTGCTGCGTTCCCGCCGTATCCCGTCTTTATGAAAGGGTAAAGAGGAAATGGTTTGCTACGCTCCTGCTCGCGCTCCTGTTCTGGGCGGCAGTATACCGGCTGTCTATATCTGCCGGGAATCCGTTTCTGTATTTCAGCTTTTAAACGGATGTGGAATTGGAAAGGCGTGTTGGACAGATGAAAAGATGGAAACAACATTCCCTGTTCCTTGTGCTGGTTGTCAGCGGGATCCTGCTGACGGGCGCGGGATATGCGGGGGAACATACCATATATGCGGATTATTCCAGACAGAACGGCTGGATGACGCCTGTACTGTCTCTTGTTTTTCAGGGCTGGAAGGATGGGATCGGCCCATGGGAGCTGTTTTCCCAAACTGCACAGACTGCGGCTGAGCCGGAAACGGAGCCGGTGGAAGGAATGCAGGGAGGTGGTGACGGACAGGCAGAGGATCCTTCGATGCCTGAAGGGTCTGGAAACGGAGGGACTGTCTTTGGAGGAAGCGTTTCGGAGGGAGGCTTATCCGGAAACGGGGTATCCGGAGAAGACGGCTCGGCAACGGAGGAGCCGCAGGTATCCGGATACAGTGTTTCCGAAAACAAAGAGGAGACAGGAAACCGAAAGGAAGGATCTTCTCTGGAAGCGGCATTCACTGCCTCAGACGGAAAGCAGTATGATCAGTTTGGACAATTGATCGAACCGGACCGGACAGACGCAGACCAGGAAGGATCAGGTCAGACGGATGCAGACCAGGCAGAGGCGGGTCAGTCGGAGGTAGGCCAGACAGGCGCCGATCAGACAGAATCTGGTCAGGAGGATATGGGTCAGGCAAACGCAGTTCAGACAGAGACAGTTCAGACAGAATCTGGCCAGGAGGATATGAGTCAGGTAAACGCAGACCAGACAGAGGCAGTTCAGACGGATTCGGGTCTGGCGGACTCTGCTGGCCAGGAGGAAGTCCGTTCGTTTGTGCAGGTGCCGGAAAGTTACTTCGACGACGCGCTGTTTATTGGAGATTCCCGCACGGTGGGGCTGTCCGATTATGGAGGATTTCCGCAGAGCACCGCATTTTTTGCCAGGACTTCGCTCACGATCTACGATCTGTTCGACGAACCGGAGAAGTTTGCGCAGCTTGCGGACGGCTCAAAAGCTACGTTGGAAGAAGCGCTCACCGAAAGAAAATTCGGCAAGATCTATATCATGCTTGGTATCAATGAACTGGGACGCGGAACTACGGAAAGCTTTTTCCAGGTATATGCAGAAGCGGTAAACCGGATACGCATGCTTCAGCCGGATGCGCTGATCTTCATTCAGGGCATCATGCGGGTCAGTGAAGAAAAAAGCAGCACGGATCCCATTTTCAACAATGCGAACATCAATGCGCGCAATCAGGCTATTTCATTGATGGCGGATAACCGGACCATCTTTTATCTGGAGATCAATGATGCGGTCTGTGATGAAAACGGCAATCTGATCTCCGATTATACCTTTGACCAGATCCATCTGAAGGCTAAATATTATCAGCTTTGGAAGGACTATCTTCTGGCCCACGGAATTCTGAGAAACTGAGAGGTTTTTTGTTGACAAACCGATATCGGTTATGTATAATTAACAAAGTGCGAATTGGGAGTTTACTATGTTGATCAATCTGACAGATATCTTTACTGAAGAAGGTAAATCTGTTGCCATGGAGGTTCCGCTGGAGTTGACGGGAGTTGATTTTCAGGGAGAACATTTCATGATATTGGAAAAGACGCCGGTAAGGCTTGCGCTTTCCAACCGAGGTGCCGGAAGGGCTCAGGTGGAAGCTGACGCCGAAGTGGCCGTCGGTATGAAGTGTGACAGATGCCTGAAGGATGTTACTGAGAGATTCGAACTGCATGTGGACGCGGAAGTCGTTTCACCTGAACGGGCGAATGAAGAGGAAGCGGAAGAACAGAGCAGTTTCATGAAAGGTTATCAACTGGACGTGGACAGCCTGATCAGCAATGAAATCTTTACCTGCTGGCCTTTAAAGGTTTTATGCAGAGAAGACTGCAAGGGACTGTGCCGGGTATGCGGTAAGGACCTAAACGAAGGGGAGTGCGGCTGCGATACCTTCGTTCCAGACCCCAGAATGGCGGCAATCATGGATATTTTTCGTGAGAACAAGGAGGTGTAAGTAATGTCTATCTGCCCTAAGAATAAATCTTCCAAATCCAGAAGAGATAAGAGAAGAGCGAACTGGAAGATGAGCGCTCCGACTCTGGTAAAGTGCAGCAAATGCGGCGCTCTGATGATGCCTCACAGAGTGTGCAAGGCCTGCGGCTCTTATAATAAGAGAGAGATCATCAAGACCGAAGCATAAGAATATTGGAAAATGGATCGGCGCTGTGCTTTTGCATGGCGCCTTTTTATGTCCTTAACAAAGTTCTTTTTAATAACAATTCTCTTACTTTTTTCCTATAAATACTGCCGTCATTGACTTGCCGGTTGTGCTTACGCTATAATTTCGGCAGAGTATGTATTGTAAGTACAGATTGATTTAAAGTATACAGGAAGGATGTGATATTATGATGTATCCCTTTATGACGCTGGAAGACGGTACCGGCGTAGCTCATTCTGAAGCTTATGATTCCAAGGGACAGGAAACTGTTAAGGTTTATTTTGAAAAGCCTGTGGAAGGCGGCTTCCTTTCAGCCGAATGCTATCTTCCTGCCTATGAATGGGAAAATATCATTGGATTTACGGAAAGCGACATCGCAAAGCTGCAGGAATACCTTCAGTCTGTCGCTCACATCGTAATCCGCCTGGCCAGAGAAGGGGGCTTTGACAATGCCGCAAATTTTTAAAATCGGTTCCTATGTTGTCTATTTCTGGCTGAATGAAAGTAATCCCCTGGAACCGGTTCATGTACATGTTTCCGAGGGCGTCCCTTCTGAGAATGCCACAAAAATCTGGATCACACGTGCGGGAAAATCTCTTTTGTGCCATAATAATTCCAGAATTCCACCAAGAAAGCTTCGAAATATTATGGATATTATAGAAGCACGGCATGTGGATATCGAAAAGAAATGGTTTGACTATTTCCGGGAAATACATTTTTATTGCTGAACTTTGCTGCGCACTGTCGGAGGAAA
>DWYY01000122.1 GCA_019118445.1 Candidatus Eisenbergiella merdipullorum
TCTGTTCTGCCGCTTCTTTTTCTGTAATAAACTCCACCTCGTATTTTTCGCCGGTAAACTCTGCGATGGCTACAAAGATAGGAGTCTTGAATTTGGAATTCAGATAAGTGATCATCTGTTCGCCCATGGGAACAATGATTTTTACCACATGATTTTCGGCGCTGTGCACCTTCAGAGGAAGAAGCCAGGTTTCAAAAGACACGTCTGACAGCTCATGCTCTTTCCGGACATGCTCCAGAATCTCGTTCCAGTTTTTTTCTATCAAGTTCATTCTTATATCTCCTCAATGCCCGTAAAAGAGCAATTTATCCTATGATTTATAATATACCAAATTACGGGTGTGATCAAGTAATGAATTAAATTTCCAACGAAAAGACACAAGGTTGTCCACTTGTTATCCACATCTTATCCACATCTTGTGGATAAATATTTTGGTCCTACAAGATATGACGGAGGGAAGAAGAAAAAGAAAAATACTGCCAAATTGCTTGACTTTGCGGGATTTTATGAATATAATTGAAATGATGTTTTTTAGATAGGAGGTGCCAGAGACGATGAAAATGACATTTCAGCCGAAGAAAAGATCCAGATCTAAGGTTCACGGATTCAGAGCCAGAATGAGTACAGCTGGTGGAAGAAAAGTATTAGCAGCCAGAAGATTAAAAGGAAGAAAGAAGTTATCCGCGTAGGCCGCATATATGTGGCCTATTTTCCTATGTACTTTGTAACTGTTCAGTATCTTCACAGTTACATGGCGGCAGAAGTTCGGAGGATACATGAAATATCCGCATTCAGAGTCTTTAAAAAAGAACCGGGATTTTCAGCTTTTATATAAGGAAGGAAAATCCCGCGCAAATCGTTATCTCGTGCTCTATGTGAAAGAAAACGGGATGGAGAAGAATCGTTTTGGTGTTTCTGTCAGTAAAAAAGTGGGGAACAGCGTAGTCCGCCACAGAATCACCAGATTGATTCGGGAGAGTTACCGGCTGCATGAAGACATGTTCAATAGTGGTTTGGATATGGCAGTCATCGCAAGGGTCAGCGCAAAGGGAAAAAGCATGGATGAAATCAGCAGCGCGCTGCTTCACTTGGGAAAGCTTCAGGGAGTCATCAAAAAATGAAAATTGTATTGATCAAATTGATTCAATTTTATCAAAGATATCTATCGCCGTTGAAACGTACGAAATGTCCTTATTTTCCCAGCTGTTCTCAGTATGGTCTGGAAGCCATCCAGAAGTACGGAGCCCTGAAAGGCGGTCTTCTGGCTGCCTGGAGAATTCTAAGGTGCAATCCGTTTTCCAGTGGTGGATATGATCCCGTACCATAAGGAGAATTGAAGGAGGATTTTTTCATTGACAGGTTTGTTTTTGACAAAAAATGCGACGCCTATCCTGGGGCAGTTTGCGTCTATTTTGGGCTGGCTGATTAACGCGATATTTAATCTGCTGGATTCTATCGGAATTCCGAATGTAGGACTTGCAGTTGTTCTTTTTACGATCATCATTTATACCCTGATGCTGCCGCTTACCTATAAGCAGCAGAAGTTTTCACGGATGTCTGTCCGGATGAATCCGGAGCTGCAGGCGATTCAGAAAAAATATAAGGGTAAGCAGGATCAGGTATCCATGATGAAGATGCAGGACGAGATGAAGGCCGTCTACGCGAAATATGGCACATCTCAGACAGGAAGCTGCCTGCCTCTTCTGATTCAGCTGCCTTTCCTGCTGGCTGTATACCGGGTGGTATACGCAATTCCGGCTTACGTGGATAAGGTAAGAGCTGCTTATTATCCGCTGGTTACAGAGCTTCTGAACAGCGCCGGCGCGCAGGATTTTCTGACCAATCTTACGAGCGCGGCTCAGTTTTCCAGACAGGAATTCAACGAAAATACGATTATTGATATTTTGAATAAAGCATCTACCGCGGAGTGGGACTCCCTTGCGTCCAATTTTCCGGATTTGAGTGGAGTAATCGATCAGGCAAGAAATGTTCTGGAAGGATTTAATAATTTCATTGGACTGAATATTTCCAATTCTCCCTGGTTCAGCATCCAGCAGTTCTGGTCTGAGGGAGCTTATCTGTTAATGATCGTAGCTCTTCTGATTCCGATTCTGGCAGGTCTGACTCAGTGGATCAGCGTTCGTCTGATGCCTCAGGCTGCGGCGAATGTGAGCACGGCTGATGGAAATGGCGAGGATATGATGAAATCCATGCGTATGATGAATAATTTCATGCCGCTGATTTCCGTATGGTTCTGCTTTACGCTTCCCGTCGGCGTGGGTATTTACTGGGTAATGAGTGCTGTGGTCCGTACAGTCCAGCAGCTTGTGATCAATAAGTATCTGGAAAAGATGGACATTGATGAAGAGATTAAGAAGAATATCGAAAAATATAACAGAAAACGTGAGAAGGACGGACTCCCGCCGGAAAGATTGAATAATGTGGCGCGGACAAGTACAAGATCGGTAGAACCGAATTATACAAAGAAACGTGAGATTACTTCGGAAGAACGTCAGAAACAGATTAAGGACTCTACGGAGTATTATAAGAGGGGCGAGGCAAAACCCGGAAGCCTTGCCGCAAAAGCGAGAATGGTGGAGCAGTATAACGAAAAAACGAAGAAAAAATAGGGAACGGGGGGTTTTCAGATAATGGAAGAAAGTATTCAGGTTTCAGCGAAGACAGTGGAAGACGCAGTTCTGGAAGCTGCGATACAGCTTGGAACCACAAGAGATAAAGTAGATTATGAAGTAGTTACCCCGGGCAGTTCAGGATTTCTGGGAATTGGAAGTAAAAAAGCAGTTATCAGAGCCCGTAAAAAGACGGATGCAGAGATAGAAGCCGGCTATAAGGCTGAGCAGGAGATGGAAGCTCTTCTTGAGAGGGTAAAAGAGAAAGAGAAAAATCCTGTGAAGTCTGAGGAAAAGAAAGAAGAAAAGACGGAGAGCAGGGATAAAGAGCAGCCTTCGCGGAAAGAAAAACCGCAGGCGGAAAAGCCGAAGAAGGCTCCGGTCAAAGAGCAGAAAAATGTGGAGAAGAAGCCTGCGCCTGTGAAAGAAGAAAAGAAGGAAGAGAAGGCAGAAACTTCTCAGAATCCTCAGAAGCCGGAAAAAGCCGTGACAGAGGTAAAAGCGGCTCCTGCCAAGCCGGTAAATACAGAGGAAGTAAAAGATTTTCTCGAGAAAGTATTTGCGGCTATGGATATGAAGGTTCAGATTACTATCACTCAGAAGCCGGAAGAGCATGAAGTAAATATCGATCTGGAAGGCGACGATATGGGCGTTCTGATCGGAAAGAGAGGACAGACTCTGGATTCCCTTCAGTATCTGACCAGTCTTGTGGTCAATAAGGGAAGCGACGATTATATCAGAGTAAAGGTGGATACGGAAAATTATCGTGAGCGCAGAAAAGCGACTCTTGAAAATCTGGCGAGAAATATCGCTCAGAAGGTAAAGAGAACGAGAAAGCCTGTATCTCTGGAGCCTATGAATCCCTACGAGCGCAGAGTGATTCATTCCGCGCTTCAGAATGACAAATATGTCTGCACCCACAGCGAAGGAGAAGAACCCTACCGCCGTGTGGTAGTTTCATTGAAGGAAGGCGTCCGCCTGGATAATTACAACGGACGGGGAAGAAATCGTTATAACCGTAATTATAAGAAAAAGGAACGCTGATGCGTTCCTTTTTCTGCATGGGGCGATGTTTCCTGTAAGCGCTGTCCGGATTGAAAAAGAAGACGTTCGCAGAGTAGTAGATAAGGAAGAAAAGATGAAAGAGTTTGAGACGATAGCGGCTGCGGCCACAGCCATGTCAAGTTCCGGAATTGGAATTATCCGCATCAGTGGAGAAGATGCGTTTTCTGTGATGGAAAAAATTTTCAGGCCTCATAACAGAAATAAGAATATGGCAGGGCAGCCTTCTTATACCGTACATTATGGTACGATTGTGGATGGAGAGGAAGTTCTGGATGAAGTGCTTGTTCTTCTGATGAGAGGGCCCCACAGCTATACGGCAGAGGATACGATGGAGATAGACTGCCATGGGGGAAGGCTTGTGATGCAGCGGATTCTGGATCTGGTAATGAGAAGCGGGGCCAGGCCGGCAGAACCCGGTGAATTTACAAAGAGGGCCTTTTTGAATGGAAGAATCGATTTGTCTCAGGCGGAGGCAGTCATGGATCTGATACAGTCCAGAAACAAAATGGCTCTGAAGTCCTCGGTATCTCAGCTTCAGGGATCTGTTCGCCAGCAGATCGAAAAGCTCCGTTCCCGGATTCTCTATGAGACGGCCTTTCTGGAAGCGGCGCTGGACGATCCGGAGCATATCAGTCTGGACGGATATGCGGAAAAGCTGTACAAAACAGTGGAAGAGATAGAGGGCGAAATAGAGAAACTTTTGAAATCTTCAGAAAACGGACGAATACTGAGAGAGGGAATCAAAACGGTTATTCTGGGAAAGCCCAATGCGGGAAAATCGTCGCTTCTGAATGTGCTTCTGGGAGAGGAACGGGCTATCGTGACAGAGATAGAGGGTACAACCCGTGATGTGCTGGAAGAGCAGCTTCAGCTTGGCGATCTTTCTCTTTCACTTCTGGATACGGCTGGAATCCGTTCTACGGAAGATATTGTGGAGCAGATTGGAGTAGAGAGAGCGAAGAAGCAGGCTGAGGACGCGGACCTGATTTTGTATGTGGCAGACAGCTCCCGGCCTCTGGATGAAAGCGATGAAGAGATTCTTGATCTTTTGAAGGGCAGAAAGGCGCTGGTGCTTCTGAATAAGTCGGATTTGGAGTCTGCCATAACCCCTCAGATGATGGAAAAAAGGACGAATCATAAGGTCCTTTTGATTTCAGCAAAGGAAGAACAGGGAATCCGTGAGCTGGAGGAAGAGATTCGTTCCCTTTTCTTCCAGGGAGAACTGGATTTTAATGATGAGGTTCTTATCACAAATGTGCGTCATAAGACCGCTCTGCAGAGAGCGAAGGAAAGCCTGTCCATGGTGATGGACAGTATTCAGAACGGGATGCCGGAAGATTTTTACACTATTGATTTGACAGACGCCTATCAGGCTCTGGGAACAATTCTTGGAGAAGAGATGGGAGAAGATTTGATCAATGAAATATTTGGAAAATTCTGTATGGGCAAATAAGTGACCGATAACAGACAGGTAATGGATAGATAACAGGAGATATTATGAATACAGTATACAAAGAGACGTGCCAGGCAGTTGTAGTCGGAGCAGGACATGCGGGCTGTGAAGCGGCCCTTGCCTGTGCCAGACTGGGGATAGAGACAGTAATGTTTACAGTGAGTGTGGACAGTATTGCTTTGATGCCCTGCAATCCCAATATTGGAGGAACCTCCAAGGGACATCTGGTCCGTGAAATCGATGCCCTTGGCGGCGAGATGGGAAAAAATATCGATAAGACCTTTATTCAGTCGAAAATGCTGAATGTATCCAAGGGGCCGGCAGTGCATTCTCTCCGGGCCCAGGCAGACAAATCAGAATACAGCCGCAGTATGCGCAGAGTTTTGGAAAATACCGATCACCTGTCTATCGTTCAGGCTGAGGTGGCAGAGATTCTGACAGAAGACTCCGGAGAAAATCGGATCGTAAAAGGAGTAAAGACAGCTTCCGGAGCGATCTATGAGGCTCAGGCTGTAATTCTATGCACAGGCACTTATCTGAGAGCCCGCTGTATCTACGGGGATGTAAGTACCTATACGGGACCGAACGGTCTTCAGGCGGCGAATCATCTGACAGATTCCCTGAAAAAGCTTGGAATCGAAATGTACCGGTTTAAGACAGGAACGCCTGCCAGAATCGACAGACGTTCGATTGATTTCAGCAAAATGGAAGAGCAGTTTGGAGATGAAAGGGTTGTACCATTTTCTTTTACGACTGATCCGGATACGGTACAGATTCCTCAGGTTTCCTGCTGGCTGACTTATACGAATGAAAAGACCCATGAAATTATCAGAAATAATCTGGATCGTTCCCCGCTGTATTCTGGAATGATAGAGGGAACCGGCCCCCGGTATTGTCCTTCTATAGAAGATAAGGTGGTCCGTTTTGCCGATAAGAACCGGCATCAGGTATTTATAGAGCCGGAAGGTCTCTATACCAATGAGATGTATGTGGGCGGCATGTCCAGTTCCCTTCCTGAAGATGTGCAGCACGCCATGTATTCTTCTGTGGCCGGTTTGGAGCATGTGAAAATCGTGAGAAATGCCTATGCGATTGAATATGACTGTATCGATGCGCGGCAGCTCTATGCGAGTCTGGAATTTAAAAAGATACATGGTCTGTTCAGCGGCGGCCAGTTTAACGGAAGCTCCGGGTATGAGGAGGCGGCGGCTCAGGGATTGATTGCGGGAATCAACGCGGCGCGGATGATTCAGAAAAAGGACCCTCTGATCCTGGATCGGTCCCAGGCATATATCGGTGTATTGATCGACGATCTGGTTACAAAGGAAAACAGAGAGCCTTACCGGATGATGACATCCCGTTCAGAATACCGTCTGCTTTTACGGCAGGATAACGCGGATCTCCGCCTTACAAAGATTGGATACGAAATGGGCCTGATTTCAGAAGAACGGTATCAGGAGCTTCTGGAGAAGGAGCGTCAGATTGAGAAAGAAATTAAGCGGGTAGAAAAGGTATTTGTGGGAACTTCCGAAGAAGTTCAGGAGCTCCTGGAAAAGTATGAGAGTACCCCTCTTCATTCCGGTATTTCTCTGGCGGAACTGATCCGCAGGCCGGAACTTAATTATGAGATTCTGGAGCCGCTTGATCCGGACAGACCCCGGCTTCTGAGAGGAGTGGCGGAGCAGGTAAATATTCATATTAAATATGACGGATATATCCGCCGTCAGCAGAAGCAGGTGGAACAGTTTCAGAAGCTTGAGTATAAAAAGCTGCCGGAAAATCTGGATTATGATGAAATTCCCAGTCTTCGGACAGAAGCGCGGCAGAAACTGAAAATGGTGAAGCCTCTGTCTGTGGGACAGGCATCACGGATTTCCGGCGTTTCCCCGGCGGACATTTCGGTTCTTCTGGTATGGCTGGAACAGAGAAAGGGCAGGAAAAACTGAATGGAAAAAGAAAGACAGAATTATATAAGAAAAGCTTTTGAAGAAATCCAAATCTTTTTAAATGAAGAGCAGATTCAGCAATTTGCGCGTTATTACGAGATTTTGATTCAGAAAAATGAAGTGATGAATCTGACAGCGATTACAGAATTTGAGGATGTGGTCCGAAAACATTTCGTAGACAGCCTGACAATAAAAAATCTTCTGGAACCAAAGGCCGGAGAATATTGGCTCGACCTGGGAACAGGAGCAGGTTTTCCGGGAATTCCTCTGAAAATTGTATATCCGGAACTGAAGCTTGTACTCCTGGATTCGCTGAATAAGCGGGTTAAGTTTCTTCAGGAAGTTATAGAAAAACTGGATTTGAAGAAAATTGATGCTGTCCACGGCCGTGCGGAAGAGCTTGCCAGAAAAGCAGAGTACAGAGAACAGTTTGACTGCTGTGTGTCCAGAGCAGTGGCCAATCTGGCTTCACTTTCGGAATATTGTCTTCCTTTTGTAAAGCCAGGCGGATGTTTTGTGCCGTATAAATCGGAAAAGATTCAGGAAGAAATCAAAGGAGCGGAAAAGGCAGTCCGTATTCTCGGAGGAAAGATGGAAGAGCAGAAAGAGTTTCTTTTGCCGGGATCGGATATTTACA
The DNA here is from genome assembly GCA_019118445.1 of Candidatus Eisenbergiella merdipullorum. Lineage (GTDB taxonomy): Bacteria > Bacillota > Clostridia > Lachnospirales > Lachnospiraceae > Eisenbergiella > Eisenbergiella merdipullorum. The sequence continues at coordinate 7,732 of DWYY01000122.1, forward strand.
GATGTCTGCTCTGCATTCGAAAGATTCAGGAAACACCAAAGAAATATCCGAGAAAAGCAGGGACTCCGACAAAGGAGCCAATCCGGTAAAAAAGAACAAATGAATTAACCT
>DWYY01000123.1 GCA_019118445.1 Candidatus Eisenbergiella merdipullorum
CTTGGGATTCTCGCAGATGATCCTGATGCTTCCTTTTCTCTTGATGACTTTGCACTTTTCGCAAATCGGTTTTACTGATGATCTAACCTTCATGTCAAACCTCCTTTCAAAAAAGACCGTTTTACATTATAACATGCAGCCCCTGTGCCTGCAAGAAAAATTTTCAACTTTTCAGAGAAATTTTTCAGAGAAAACCGCAGGAAAACACCGTTTTTACGAGGAGGCTTTATTTGTCTCTCCAGATGATACGTCCCTTGGAAAGATCATAGGGGGACAGCTCCAGCGTCACCTTGTCTCCAGGAAGGATCCTGATGAAATTCTGCCTCAGCTTTCCACTGATATGGGCCAGAACCCTGTGCCCGTTCTCCAGCTCCACCTGGAACATGGTATTGGGCAGCTTCTCCACAACAGTTCCTTCAATTTCAATGACATCTGCTTTTGACATACTCTGCTTCCTTTCTTTATTTAGACTGTCTCTTTTCTTTCTCTGCTTCCTTTTCGCGGCGGGATCCATCACAGCAAAACCTGTCGATCGCCTCTCTGATCCGGTTATCCGCCCAGGCGGGATTTTCCTGAAAGGAATCCACTTCTTCTTCCGAAAATCCCCACCCTGCCGGCTGGATATGCTTTCTGTTTTTTCCCTTGGGGGCAAGCACGCCGCGCGTCTTTCCGTCGGAAAGCCACACCCGGTTTCCCTCCTCGCGGATGACCAGATACAGCTTTCCCTTATCATGCCCCGCTTTTGAAAATGCCAGTTTTCCCTTCATCCTTTTCCCTCCATCTGCCGCGCAGGCGGCACTGCAGTCACACTTTCCCTCCGGTCAAGTGATCGTGAGGATTTCCGGTTCGCCTTCTGTGATCAGGATCGTGTTCTCATAATGTGCGGAAAGGGAATGATCCCTGGTCACAACCGTCCAGCCATCATCCAGGAAATCCACCTGCCAGCCTCCCGCATTGATCATGGGTTCCACCGCCAGCGTCATGCCAGCCTGCAACCTGACACCCTTACGTTTCTGGCGGAAATTGGGAATCTGGGGGTCCTCATGAAGGTGAGTGCCAATCCCGTGCCCCACAAGGTCACGGACGATCCCGTATCCTAAGCCGCTGACATAATCATCAATGGCTGCGGAAATATCGTAGAGGTGATTGCCCTCTCTCGCCGCCTTGATCCCTTCAAAAAAACTCCGTCTGGTCACTTCGATCAGTTTTTTCGCTTCCTCACTGATCCTTCCGACCGCATGTGTCCTGGCTGCGTCGGAATGATATCCCTTATAGATCAGTCCCGCATCCAGGCTGACGATATCGCCCTCCTTCAGGATCCGCTCCGAGCTCGGGATCCCATGGACTACCTCATCATTGACAGAAACACAGATAGAAGCAGGATATCCCTGATAGTTCAGGAAATTAGGCACACAGCCGCGGCTGCGGATCAGTTTCTCGCCCAGCATGTCAATATCCAGCGTGGAGATGCCGGGACGGATGAAAGCGCCCAGTTCCTCATGGACCTCTGCCAGTAGTCTTCCGGCCTCACGCATATATTCGATTTCTCTTGCAGATTTAATGGTTACTGCCATAGCTTCCTCCAGGTTTTCCTTAACCGAGGATCCGGGTGATCGCCGCAAACACTTCTTCCATAGGAAGCGTTCCGTCAACGCTTCTCAGCACGCCCTTCTTTTCATAAAAATCAATGAGCGGCTGAGTCTGCTCGTGGTAAACCTTCAGCCTATTCTGAACGGTTTCCGGCCTGTCATCATCACGGAGTACCAGTTCGCTCCCGCAGACGTCGCAGATACCTTCCTTTTTCGGCGGAATGCTCACGATGTGGTAGGTCGCGCCGCAGTTCAGGCAGGCGCGGCGTCCGGACATCCTGTTGACGATGTTCTCATCCGGTACATCCACGTTAATGGCATAATCCACCTTTTCTCCCATTTTGGAAAGCTCCTGATCCAGGACCTCAGCCTGCGGGATCGTTCTCGGAAAGCCGTCCAGCACATAGCCGTTTTTGCAGTCATCCTGAGCAACACGGTCCAGAAGCAGCCTTACGGTCAGCTCATCCGGAACCAGAAGACCCTTATCCATGTATTCCTTTGCTTCTTTTCCCAGCTCCGTCCCGTTTTTGATGTTCGCACGGAAGATATCTCCGGTGGAGATATGGGGAAGTCCGTACTTCTCCGCGATCATTTTCGCCTGAGTTCCCTTACCGGCCCCCGGCGCTCCAAGCATGATGATTTTCATAATTTCCTCCATTTCGGAGCGCCCTTTCCAAGGAAAGCACACTCCAAACTTTTCTTTATCGCATTTTGGGACAAAACTTGCGTTCTGTCCCAATTCTCATGTAGTCGTTATAAAAGCTGCCTTAATCGTTGAGGAAGCCCTTGTAATTGCGTACCAGCATCAGAGATTCGATCTGCTTTAAGGTCTCCAGCACCACGCTGACGATAATGATCAGGCTCGTTCCTCCGAAGGAAACGCTGGCGCCGAACACTCCGTTAAAGATAAACGGGATCACACAGACGATCGTCAGACCGCACGCCCCGATGAAGATGATATAATTCAGGATCCTGTTCAGGTAATCGCTGGTGGATTTGCCCGGACGGATACCAGGAATAAAGCCGCCCTGCTTCTTCATATTGTTCGCAACTTCGATCGGATTGAAAGTGATCGAGGTGTAGAAATAAGCGAAGAAGATCACCAGCAGGATGTAAACCACAAGTCCGATGGAATAGACCGGATGGCTGGGATTGCACCAATTATTGGAGCTTAATCCATTCAGGATCTCTCTCCATACGCCAGTTCCGTTATATCCGATCAGCGAACAGATGATGACCGGAAACTGCATGATGGAAGACGCAAAGATCACAGGGATAACTCCCGCCGTGTTCACCTTCAGGGGAATATTAGTAGACTGGCCTCCAACCATCTTGCGTCCTTGCACTTTTTTCGCATACTGTACGGGAATCTTTCTCGTCGCGTCATTCAGGATGATGACCAGGATCACCATTGCCACAACGACCGCAAGAATGATCAGGACAGCCAGCACTGCCGTAGCGATCGGCTTTCCTGCCACAAACTGATGGAACAGGCTGGTAAAGTCCTGCGGAAGTCTGGAAATGATGTTGATGACCAGGACAATGGAAATGCCGTTTCCCACGCCGTTTTCTGTGATCCGCTCGCCGACCCACATCAGGAAGGCACTGCCTGCCGTAAGAGCTGCAATGACTGTGATCACATTCAGCGCATTATACTCCTCCAGAAGGCCGCTTCCACCAAAACCGATGGCCATGGCCGTGGACTGAATCAAAGCAAGGCCGACCGTCACATATCTCGTGATCGCAGTCAGCTTCTTTCTTCCCTCTTCTCCATCCTTCTGCATCTCTTCCAGCTTAGGGATAGCGATCGTAAGAAGCTGGATGATAATGGAGGATGTGATATAAGGAGTGATATTCAGGGCAAACAGGGACATATTCTCAAAGGAACCGCCTGTAAAAGCGTCAAAGAAGTTGAAAGCGTCTCCCGTCTGCGCGGCGAACCAATTTGCAAAATAGTTCCGGTCCACGCCCGGCACAGGCAGCTGTGATCCAAGACGGATCACAACCAGCATGGCCATTGTAAAGAGGATCTTCTTCCGCAATTCCCTCATTTTAAAGGCATTTTTAAGTGTTGTAAGCATTACATCACCTCTGCAGTTCCACCAAGCGCCTCGATCTTCTCCTTCGCGGATGCGCTGAAAGCATTAGCCCTCACATCGAGTTTTTTGGTAAATTCTCCATTTCCGAGGATTTTTACCCCATCTTTCGGATTTTTTATGATACCCTTTTCAACCAGAGTATCAACGGTAACCGTCGTCCCGTTCTCAAACACCTCAAGGGCGCTGAGGTTAATGCCTACGATCTCTTTCGTATTCCTGTTGGTGAAACCCCTCTTGGGAATACGTCTGTACAGCGGCATCTGACCGCCTTCAAAACCGGGTCTGGGAGCTCCCGAACGGGCCTTCTGACCCTTGTGTCCCTTACCGGCAGTCTTTCCGTTTCCTGAACCGTGTCCGCGGCCTCTTCTGAAGTTATCGCTGTGCTTGGAACCGGCTGCAGGCTGCAAATTTGATAATTCCATTCCTGACACCTCCTGCCTTACGCTTCTTCTACTTTGAGCATGTATCCGACCTTGGCAATCATGCCTCTCGTGGATGCGTTGTCGGGCAGCTCAACTGTCTTATGCATTTTGGTAAGTCCCATGGCCGTCACGGTAGCTCTGTGCTTAGGAACCGCACCGATAGGGGATTTGACCAGCGTGATCTTCAACATTTTCTCTGCCATTTCTCCTCCTTTTGCCGCTAGGAGCGGCATTCAGGCACAAACAGCGTTCGTGCCGTTCTGATTCTTCTCTTTAAGCCATAACCTCTTCAACAGACTTCCCGCGGTTAGCCGCAACTTCTTCCGGAGTCTTCAGCTGGCTAAGTCCTTCGATCGTAGCAAGCACAACGTTCTGCTTGTTATTGGAACCAAGAGATTTGGTACGGATATTCTTGATGCCTGCCAGTTCGCATACGATACGGACCGGGCCGCCGGCGATGATACCGGTTCCATCAGGAGCCTTCTTGAGAAGAACGGTTGAGGAACCAAACTTTCCAAGGAATTCATGAGTGATACTGTTGTTCTCATCCAGCGCAACGCTGATCAGATTCTTGGCGGCATCTTCTTTTCCCTTACGGATCGCTTCCGGGATTTCTGCAGCCTTACCAAGTCCAACACCTACGTGGCCTGCTCCGTCACCGACTACTACCAGAGCCGTAAAGCGCATGTTACGTCCGCCCTTTACAACCTTGGTTACACGTTTGATGGTAACTACTTTTTCAGTAAGCTCCAGATTGCTTGTGTCAATGATTGTATGTCTCATTTACGACGTTTTCTCCCTTCCTTAGA
>DWYY01000124.1 GCA_019118445.1 Candidatus Eisenbergiella merdipullorum
CAGATATAACTGTTATTTATCCAAAAGAAGAATTGTTAAAAGCACGAGAAGTATATCCAGAACTTACATTGTTTTTTAAATTGGATACTCACTGGAATTATATGGGCGGATATTTTGGCGCACAGCCATTGCTGAAAAGTCTTGGTATAAAAACAAATAATTTTTCAAATATATCATATGAGCAAATCAATGAACCTATTTTTTTCTGGAATGGATATGATTTGGCAAGAATGTTAGGGCTTTCAGATGTGCTTAATAAGGATATTAATTATCATTTATATGGATATTCAAATAACAGAGTCACTTATGAAGGAGACGCACGAAATAATGTAGAGGACTTTAATGGCGTAGTTAAAACTAAATCCTCAGCAGAAGATAACCGAAAGGTATTTCTGGCAAGAGATTCTTTTGGTGAATCTATAACGCCATATTTGGCAGCTGAGTTTTCAGAAATATATAGTGTGCATAGAGCTAGTCTTACTAAATCGCAAATTGATGCTGAGAGACCTGATATCTTTATTTTTGAAGCTGTGGAAAGAGAAGGATTAGGAGGACTTAATGTAGAGAACTGGGCTGAATGAAAAATATTTTGCTGAACCAACGGTCAACAAATATATTATTAAGAAGCAAAGCAGATCAGATACGAATAGAAAACAGATTATCACTTCAATATATTATATGCAATCGGAATCATTATAGTCGTTGCCGGACATTGCGAAGGTGGTGGAATCCCTCTGGATATTGCAGGTTGGTTTCCATATGGTGGATTTCATCTGTCACTGTTTGTTTTCGTTTCAGGTTATTTTGTAAAGAAGAAAATGAGAAGAATGTTGTTCGGTATATTCTGAAAAAGCAAAGTCGCTGATGATGCCTTTATACATATATAATTTTGTATACGGCATCATTGTTGCCGTTTCACATGCAGCAGGATTTGGCATGGGCAGAGATTTTACCATTTATATTCTTTTGTTTGCTCTGTTAACAAATGGGCATCAGTTTATTTATAATATGGGAGGCTGATTTGTAGTACCCTTGTTTATAGTAGAGGCAGCCAATGTATTGTTCCGAAAAATAGTCAAAAGGATAAATCCGGCAATCCCTGAATATATGTTTTTCGCAATTTTATGTTTACTTTTCGTACAGTATACGATCAATAGATGCAAACAGCTGGCACATGGCAAAATGTCTGTTAAAGCTATCAACTGAAAGGACCCCAATCAACCGTGAAGAAAGTCAGTATCGTCGTCCCCATTTACAACGTGGAAGAATATCTGGAACAATGCCTGGACAGCCTGGTAGGACAGAACTGCGAAAATATTGTAATAGAAATCATACTGGTGAACGACGGTTCGACGGACCAGTCCCTGCATATTGCACAGAAATATGCGAAAGAATATGAACAGATCAGGCTGGTGAGCCAGAGAAACGGAGGATTGAGCAAAGCCAGGAATACCGGCATGAAGCTGGCGGAGGGGGAATATCTTTGCTTCGTGGATAGTGACGACTGGCTGGAGACGGACACCGTTCAGGAAATGGTGTCGATGATGGAAGCGGAGGATATGGACCTGTGCCTTTTTGGCGCGAACGGTTATTTATCTGATGAGAATGGGCTGAAGCGTCAACCGGATGAGGATTATGATTACAGTCCGGAATATGAAGGTATATTATATCCCGGAAAGGAGCTTTTTGGCAGGCTGTTTGCCAACAGGGAGTTTAAAGCTCAGGCATGCATGTACATGATGAAAAGGGAGCTCGTTGTCAGGAACAAACTCAGATTTAAGGAAGGAATCATTCATGAGGACGAGCTGTTTACACCGTTCGTTTTTTATTATGCTAAGAGAGCCGGACTGACGCGAAAAAAGTTTTATAACCGACGGATCCGGAAGAATTCTATCATAACCGGATCGAAGGTCATGGAGCATATGAAAGGATACGGGGCTGTTTTTCTTGGGCTGGCAAAATGCCCCGGCTGCCGGGATGGAAGCCGCAAGGTGGCGGAAAGCTATTTGGCGCTGGGCATGGAAAATCTTCAGCAATGCCTGAATTACTATGTCCGTTTGAATGGGGAGGAGAGAAGAGCTGTCAGGGCCTTCATGAAGGCGGTCGGGGAAGAGAAAAAGAGACAGGGGATTTCTTTTCCCTTCCATTACTATATGTATTTGCTGAAAGAATATATGGGAAAGAGAGGGAAAAGAAAATGCATATAGTGTTTGTGACTCCTGAATTTGTAACAGAGATGAAGGGCGGCGGTCTGGCCAGTTATCTTGCGAATATCTCTCAGATCCTGGCACAGCATGGGCACAGAATTTCCATCATTACCCTGTCGGGGGAAAATGCGGATAAGATCATTTGGAAGGATGGCATAGCTGTATACAGAGTGAAGGACGATGTGAAGGTACCTTTAACGCCGCTGAAGAAGCTTCTGTTGAGTTGGAGGCTGTATCAGTGTGAGAGGAAGCTGGCCCGTAAGGAAAGAATAGATCTGATCCAGTACGCAAGTTATGAGAGCGTGGGTTTCTTTCATCTGCGCAGGATTCCTTCTGTCATAAGGATTTCTTCGGATTGTGTTGCATGTAGGGAATATAAGGTATATGATTACACTGAGGATCAGTTCAGACCCTGTCTGACGGACTGGCTGGAATATCATACGGAGAAGAAGATTGGGAATATCTTTGGACCCGGACAGGCTGTCGCAAAGCTGACAGAGCAGAGAACCGGCCGGAAGGTTACGGTGATCGAGTCTCCGTTCTATCTGGAAAAGGATAGCTTCGATGCATCCGTTTATCATCGTGATCTGGAGGGAAAGAAATACTATCTTTCTCATTCCTCCATGTCCTGTCTCAAGGGAACGCATGTCATTGCAGAAATCATTTCCGATGTATGTGCGGAGGATGAAGCGGCTTATTTCGTTTTTGCAGGGAATGATCACGGTATCTTTTATAAAAACGGCGCTGTGATCAGCGCGAAGGACTATATTTTAAAATGTGCCGGAGCATATGCGGACAGGGTGATTTTTTTGGGAACCCTGGAGAGAGAGAAGCTGTATCCGATCATAGAGGGAGCCTGGGCGTGTCTGATGCCTTCCCGAATCGATAATATGCCGAACACCTGCATAGAAGCGATGGCCATGGGGAAGATCGTAGTTGGAACAAGGGGGGCGGGTTATGAGCAGCTGATTGAAGACGGCAGGAATGGATTCCTGGTGGAAGTTGACAGCCGTGAGGGGCTGAAACGGGCGCTTGGCCGGATAAACGCGCTGACAGAAGCGGAGAGGGAGGCGATGGGCAGGGAGGCGGTGAAGACGACGGAGCGGTTTAATGCTGAAAACAGCTATCAAAATCTGATCAGATTTTATGGGGGAGTAATACAGAAAGGATTGCGGAGGTAAAAGGGTGGGAAAAACCATATTAATGATAAAAGATCTCATAACGAAGCTCTTTTTCATCCTGAATAAGAGGCAGCGCTGGTTGTCGCTGGTTCTTCTTTTTCTCACTTTAGTAGGGGCGTTGTTTGAGGTCATTGGGGTTTCGGCAGTGCTTCCGTTCATTCAGGCGATGATCTATCCGGAGCAGCTTAGGGAGAATGAGCTGGTAAAATGGCTGATGTCCGCCCTGCGCCTGGAAAGCAGCGGACAGCTTCTGGCGATGATAGCGTCAGGCGTGATCCTTGTCTATCTGTTAAAAAATGCATATTTGACAGTTTTGTCTTATATCAGGGTGAAATCCGCCGCTTCCATACAGAGGGAGCTTGGCGTCCGTATCATGAAGATTTATATGAGGCAGGGGTATCTTTTTTTTACCCGAAATAACACGAACGACATGTATCGGGAGATCACAGGGGATGTGCAGGGCATATACAATATTCTCAATTATCTGCTTCGCCTTGCAGCGGAAGGGATCACGGTGTTCTGCATCTGCATTTACATGTTTATAACGGATGCCGTCATGGCGGCGCTTACGGCGGTTACAGCTTTGATCAGCGTAGCGGTCATTATTTTCATTAGCAAAAATAAAATGAAGAAATACGGGGAACAATACCGGACCAACGAAATGCTGACCAGAAAGTGGGCGGCACAGGCTTTTCAGGGGATAAAGGAAGTCCTGGTCTGGAACCGGCAGCAGTTCTTTGTGAACAGATATGAGGAGGCGACGGTGAAACAGCAGTCCGCGCTCATCAGGCAGACCGTAGCGGCGGAAAGTCCGGCCTATATTCTGGAATTTACCTGTGTAACGGGATTGATCGCGGCAGTCAGCTTCCGGGTTCTGCTGGGAGGGGATAATTCGTCGTTCATCCTGAATGTGGCGGCGTTCGCGGTTTCGGCGTTCCGGATCATGCCGTCGCTGGGACGCATGACGAATGCGGTAAACAACATATTATTCAATATTCCTTCCATGAATAAAACATACGATACGCTTCGAAAACATCGGGATGCTTCCGGACGGGAAAAAATGCAGGAGAAGCCGGTTACGGAAGATGCCGGGATCAGTTTTCAACGGGAGCTTGTTCTGCAGGATATCTGTTGGAGTTATGAAGAGGGACAGAAGGATACCATCCATGATCTGAATCTGACGATCAGGAAGGGGGATGCCATCGCCTTTATCGGGGAGTCCGGAGCCGGGAAATCTACCATTGCCGATATCATATTGGGATTATATAAGCCTCAAAAAGGGCATATCTATATGGATGGGACGGATATTCAGGAAATCCCGCAGCAGTGGCGACAGATCATCGGATACGTGCCGCAGTCGATCTATCTGCTGGATGATACCATACGGAATAATATCGCTTTCGGCATTGAGCCGGAGGGGATAGACGATGGGAAAATTTGGAAGGTTCTGGAGCTGGCTCAGCTGAAGGGCTTTGTGGAAAAGCTGCCGGAAGGTCTGGATACCATGCTGGGAGAGATGGGGATCCGTTTTTCCGGAGGGCAGAGGCAGAGGATAGCCATTGCCAGGGCCTTGTATTATGATCCGGAGATTCTTGTCTTGGATGAGGCGACTTCAGCTCTGGATAATAAGACGGAAGAAGCTGTGATGGAAGCTGTTGATATGCTTCAGGGATGGAAAACGCTGATTATTATCGCGCACCGCCTGTCAACGATCAGGAAGTGCGATCATGTATATGAGATAAAGGATGGTCGGTTAATTGAAAAAGGATCTGAAAGAAATCTGTAAAATATTTGATTTTAAGGATTTGGGAGATGAAAGAGGAAATCTGGTGGTGATCGAAGGAGAGATAGATATCCCCTTCAGGATTAAACGTGTTTTTTACCTTTATGGCTCGGATGCCGATGTGGTCAGGGGACAGCACGCAAACCGGAAATCGGAATTCATACTGATCAACGTGAGCGGAAGGTCAAAGGTCCGGATAACGGATGGAGAAGAGGAGTTCATCGTTTTGCTGGATAAGCCTCATATGGGCGTTTATATACCGCCCATGATCTGGAAGGATATGTATGATTTTTCAGAGGATTCGGTTTTGCTGGTTTTGTCAAGCGAGCATTATGATGCAAGGGAATATATCCGTAATTATGCGGAATATATGTCGGAAGTGAAAGGGCATGGCCTGGTAAAATAAATGAAAAAGGTACTTATGGTTGATTACTACGGAACCTGTAACGGGGAGGGAAAAACGATAGGCCATTCGCCTAAGGTCGCCCGGGAGTACAGGGATTTGTTCCTGAAAACGGATCAGGTGGACATCGCGGCATCTCCCTGTGTGGCGAATGCGGTAGAAGGCGCGGGTTTTGGACATATTTACAGACTACCTTATAATATCGTCGAGGCGGATTATAACAGGCTTTCCAAGCGGATCACGGATAAATTCAAGATATGGGTCAACATACATCGTGTGTTCCAGATCCCCGGGTATGATCTTCTCTGGTTTTATCGGGTAGATTTTTTCTTTCTTCTGTACATGCTTTTTGCCGGAAAAACCCAGGGCAGACGGATCTGCCTTGTCTATCAGATGGGCGGCGGTCAGGGAATGCTTGGGAAAATGATCGACTGGGTTTATGACAGAGGGATACGGAAGTTTGACGGTGTGATATATACCCAGGAACGGATGAAAGTTCCGGTGAAGCATTTTCTCTATATGCCGGATTACTGGTATAGAAAAGAAAAATATGATCGGTTTGCAGCGCTCCCCAAGGAAGAAAAGGTTGTATGCCTCGGGGCGATGAATCCATATAAAAAGCTGGAAGAACTGGTGGATGTCTTTAATGAATTGGGCTATCCACTGGAAATAGCCGGGTATTTTTTTGATAGGAAGCGGGCAGACCGGCTGAGGCAAGGGGCGAGGGACAATATTTTTATAGAAGACCGCATTCTGGAAGATGCGGAATATTATGAAAAACTGGGCTCCGCCCGTTATGCAGTGCTTCCTTACGACATGGATCAGTATAAAAACAGAACCTCGGGAATCCTGCTGGAATGTGCATTCCTGGGTGTGGTTCCCATTGCGCCGGAAGGCTTACTGCGGGAAAACGGACTGGCAGGGATAGGCTATGCTTCGGTGAAAGAAATCCACGAGAAAATCTTTCAATACAGCGTTTCTGAAATACTGGAGGTCAATCGGGAAAAGGTCCGGAAAAACTTTAATGAGGAGTGTATCAGGAACCGGTTTGTGGAATGGATGTCATGCTTTGACAGATCGGAAGAGGCTTCGAAAAGCCGGGACTGAGGGAAAATATCATGAAGATCATGCAGAACCGTATGGACAGAGGATTTCAGCGGTATCAAAAGGAATATGAAGAAAAGGCGCTGGAGGTATTGAGATCCGGCTGGTACATTCTGGGAAAAGAACTGGAAGCCTTTGAAAAGGAGTTTGCGGATTATACAGGGGCAGAATATTGCGCCGGCGTCGCATGCGGACTGGACGCGCTCTGGATCGCGTTTCGTGTTCTTGGGATCGGACCGGGAGATGAGGTCATCGTTCAGGGGAATACCTATATCGCAAGTGTAATGGGGATCAGCATCAACGGCGCTGTGCCGGTCATGGTAGAACCGGACGAATATTATAACCTGGATGCGTCAAAGATCGAAGAGAAGATTACAGAAAGAACGAGGGCCATTTTGGCAGTCCATCTGTATGGACAGGCTTCGCAGATGGATCAGATCTGCAGGATAGCCCAGAAGTATCATCTGAAAATAGTGGAGGACTGCGCTCAGTCCCACGGAGCCTGTTATGGAGGAAAAATGACAGGGACATTTGGAGACGCGGGATGCTTTTCGTTCTATCCATCGAAGAATCTGGGGGCCTTCGGAGATGCGGGGGCGATCGTGACAAATGATCCTGACATAGCCCGGAAAGTGAAAATCTTCCGGAATTATGGCAGTGAGAAGAGATATCATAATAAGGTCGCAGGGGCAAATTCCAGGCTGGATGAGATCCAGGCTGGACTATTAAGGGTTAAGCTGCGGCATCTGGAGGAATTGACGAGAGAAAAAGAAGAGATCTGCCGGGAATATTTATCCGGTATAAGCAATCCGGCGATCCTGCTGCCGAAAGTTCGGGCAGGCGCAACCGCTGTCTGGCATCAGTTTGTGATACGGTGTAAGGAGCGGGACAGACTGCAGGCATATCTGAAGGACTGTCAGATCGACAGTATCATTCATTATCCGATCCCTCCGCACCTGTCAGAAGCCTATCAGTATCTGGGCCTGAAAAAAGGCAGTCTTCCGATCACGGAACAGTATGCGGATGAAGTATTGTCGCTCCCTCTGTACAATGGAATGACGCCGGAGGAATGCCGGTACGTGATAGATTGTGTGAATCATTTCAGGTAGAATGGTTCAGAATGGAGGATACATGTCACAGTTAGCTCCGGCCGCAGTGTTTGCATACAGAAGGGCCGATAAGATCCAAAGCTGCCTGGAAGCCCTGGAAAAGAACTTGGGAGCTGATAAAACGGCTGTTTTTCTTTACGCGGATGGGGCGAAGGATGAAAACGACAGACCCGATGTGGAAAGAACGAGAGAATTTATCAGCCGGTATGCGGGCAGGCATAAATTCGCAGACTTCACAGTCTGCTTCAGGGAACGAAATATGGGCCTGGCCAATTCCATTATCACCGGAGTGACGGAAATCATGGAAAGGTACGGCAGGGCGATCGTGGTGGAGGATGATCTGATCACATCTGCAGATTTCCTGAGTTATATGAACGGCGCTCTTTCCTACTATGAAAAGAAAAAGGAAATCGGGGAGATCAGCGCCTTTACCCATCCTCTGAAGGGACTCAAGTCCTATGAGCACGACGTGTATATGACGAGAAAAGCGGAATGCTGGGGCTGGGCGACATGGAAAGACCGGTGGGAGCTGGCGGACTGGGAAATGCGGTCGTATGCTGCATTTAAGCGCAGCAGGCAGGACAGAGAGTTCGAGAAGCTGCAGAAGGGGATCAACAACATGCTGAAGCAGCAGATGGAAGGAAAGCTGGATTCCTGGGCGGTCAGATGGTGCTACAGCCTTTTTGTCAATGACAAGCTGACCGTTTATCCCAAAGTCAGCAGAACGAGAAACATCGGATTCGACGGAAGCGGCGTGCATTGCGGAAGGACCGACAGGTATGATGGAGAGATCAGCACGGATATCGGCGGCTGCCGGTTTGAACTGCTGGACGTTGATAGAAGACTGGAAAAGGAGGCTGCAAAGTTTGAATATGTATCCCTTTTTCAAAAGGGGGTAAATTATATCAAACGTTTGTCTCATAAAAGATAGAAATACTTTGGTGAGTGATATGGATCTATGTACGCTTTTTGACAGTAATTATCTGGACAGAGGAATTGCATTGTGTGAGTCCCTGAATCAGGCGGCAGAGGAGTTTACCCTGTATGTTTTTGCATTCGATGAAACGGCCTGTCATATTTTGGATGACCTGAAGCTCCCAAATGTGGTCATCATCCCGGAACGCAGCATTATGAATGAAGAAATGGCCCGGATCAAACGGGAACGGTCCCGGGCGGAGTACTGCTGGACATGCACGCCCATTATTATTGAATATGTACTGGATCATTATGATGTCAGCGCCTGCACATATATAGATGCCGATATGTATTTTTATGATTCTCCTGATTTTTTATGGGAGGAGATACAGGGAAAAGAATGCAGCGCATCGATCATAGGGCATCGTTTTCCTAACAATCTGACCAAAAGGACCAATGAGAGGCTTCACGGACACTATTGCGTTGAATTCAACACTTTTTTTAATTCGAAAGAGGGCCGGCATGTGTTACAATGGTGGAAGCAGAGATGTCTGGAATCCTGTTCGATGAAACTGAATGACAAAAGCTTCGGAGACCAGAAATATCTGGATGACTGGAAAAGCCGGTTTGCCGGCATTCACGAAATACAGAACGCCGGCGCTGGAGTGGCGCCCTGGAACCTCTCAGACTATGCTCTCGCAGGAAACGACGGGAAGCATATATATCTGCTGTATCAGGGGAAAAAGAAGTGCCGGCTGATATTTTATCATTTTCAGAATATGAAATTCCTGGATGGAAACAGCGTGGATATAGGAGTGTATAACGAGCTGGGAAGGATGGACAGGCGTCTGGTCAGAGAATTGTATGAAAATTATGCCATAAAGATAATTAAAATCAGACAAATGCTGGCAGAAAGCTATCAAGTAAGATTTCAGAAGTATGAAGACCGAAAACAGGGAAGCACATGGAAATATACGGGGATAAGGGATCTGATCGCTTATCTTGCAGTATATATCAACTGCCTGTTCAGAGGGAAAAAGAATAGATTAACTTTGACCTGAGGTGAAGCGGGATGAGATGCCGGCACTGGTATTATTTTGGGGAGCGCTCTTCAAAAGTATTAAAAGGGAAAAAGCTGAATAAAGATAATTGGAATATTTTAAGAAACGCTGCTATGGATAAAAATTTTTCCATCGAAGAAACGGTGGAGGAATATGAGAAAAATTGCCGTCTGGAAGAATCCTATCGCAATGTGGCTGAAATATTGTGCGGTGAATTTGACCGTAAAAAATGTGATAATATTGTTTCGGTAGGAGTGGGGAAGGGAATATTGGAGTGGCATATTAAGAATATGCTGCCTGAGATTAAGGTTACATGTACGGATTATACAAAAGAAGCTCTGAAAAAGCTGAAAAAGGTATTCCGAAAGGCAGATGCCCTGCTTTGCTTTGATATGATAAAAGATGACTGGAGCGTGTTAAATCAATATGATTATGTGATCTTATACAGGGTGTCAACAGAATTTTCATTTTCAGAGTGGAAAAAGATCTTCGAACGAATGTATGAGAAGCGGATAGAACACATTATTTTCATTCCAACGGGGCTGGACACATATAAAAATATGCTGCTGGAGTTATACGGACATCTGTCCAGAATGATGCGAAAAAAGAAGGATATATTCTGCGGATGGCTGTATTCTGAGAATGAATTCAGAAGGATGTGGAAAGGGAAATATGCGGAAGAAAAATGCATTTATATCCAAAATACGGCTGTTTTTTTCCTGAACCGTATGAAATAAAGGGTCTATGATATGAAAGTTGTGCTGATCAATACAGTAGCGAATACAGGGAGTACGGGAAAGATCGTGACGGCTTTATACAGGAAGCTGGAACAGGAATCGGAGGATGCCTGTATTGTTTATGGCAGAGGGAAGTGCAATCCATCCATAAAATCCTATAAAACAGGCTCCGGAGTGGACTTCCTTTTGCATGTGCTCCGGAATTTTTTCCGAGGAGAAAGCGGATTTGGCTCTGAAGCTGCGACGAGAAAGCTGATAGCCTATCTGGAAGAGGAAAAGCCGGATATCATTCATCTGCATAATATTCATGGATTTTACCTCCAATGTGAGATCCTGTTTGAGTATATAAAGAGAAGGAATATCCCTGTCATATGGACATTGCACGATTGCTGGCCGTTCACGGGGCATTGCGCGTTCTTCGATCATGCCGGCTGCAGAAAATGGGAGACCGGCTGCGAAAGATGCGAAAGACACAGGAGCGCCTATCCATACGCGTTGTTCTGCGACAACAGCCGGGAGGCATATGCGCGGAAGAAGGCGGCGTTTCAGGGTGTGAAGGATCTGACGGTCGTGACGCCAAGCAGATGGCTGAAAGGGCTGGTTAAAAAATCCTTTTTGATGGATTATCCGGTAAAAGTGATTTATAATGGGATAGATTTAAAAGCGTTTTTCCCTGAAAAAGGGAGAAAGGCTCCCTCCGGCCGTTATCTCATCCTGGGGGTGGCGAATGTCTGGGAAAAACGCAAAGGCCTGGCTTATTTCAAAAAGCTGGCGAAGATGCTGGATGAAAGATACCGGATCGTATTGGTGGGGTTGAACATCTTTCAGCGGATTGGCCTGAAGGCGGCAGGATATTCCCGTATCACTGCCATGGGCAGGACACAGAGCGCAGAAGAGCTCCGCAGGCTGTATGGCAGCGCGGCGGTATATGTCAATACGACGCTGGAGGATAATTTCCCCACCACAAATCTGGAAGCGCTTTCCTGCGGAACGCCCGTGATCACCTTCCGTACCGGCGGAAGCCCGGAGAGTGTGGATGAGGACTGCGGCATTGTGGTGGAAAAGGGAAATGTGGAGGAACTGAAAGCGGCAGTTGAGGAGATATGCGCGCATCCGGAGAGATATCCGGCTGAGAAGGTTGCGGAGAAGGCTCAGAGCTTTCGGAAAGAGAGAATGGCTGAAGACTATATAAAATTGTATCGAAAGAAGTTGTTGACAAGTTATAGGAATGGTGCCAGCGTATCAAGACATGCATGAGAAGGATGTGAAGAGGAAATGGGCGTGTATCTGAACGGAATAAGTGCATACGGGCTGTTTCAGGAAGATTATTCTCTGACCTATTATGTGGATAAGTCGGAAATGCTTGCGGAACTGGTGCCGCTGATCGAACGGAAGACAAAGGAAAGCGAAAACGGGGAAGGCCGCAGAGGGAAGGGCCTGAAATATGTGGCCGTTACAAGGCCGCGCCGGTTTGGAAAGACGGTCATGGCGAATATGATCGCGTCCTATTTTGGGAAAGGCGTGGACAGCCATGAGGAGTTTGATACCTTGAAGGTATCAAGATATCCATGGTACAGGAAACATCTGAACCGGCATAATGTGATTCACATTGCATTTAATAAAAATACGGAAGAGATAAGAACCGGTGATCAGTATATCAGTATGATAAGAAATACCCTGCTGGACGATCTACGGGCGGCATATCCGGAGGTCAGGATATCTGATACGGATTCTCTTTGGATGGCGCTGACGAAGATCTATGAGTGCTGCGGCGGGGAAAAATTCATCTTTGTCCTGGATGAATGGGATTATCTTTACCATCAGGATTTTACAACTGACAGGGATAAAGACAATTTTACAAAATTTCTGAGCAATCTTTTGAAAGACAGCGCCTATGTGGAGATGGCCTACATGACCGGTATCCTTCCCATCGCCAAGTATTCCAGCGGCTCAGAGCTCAACATGTTCTGCGAGTACACGATGGTGACGGAAGAGAAATACAGCGGATACTTTGGCTTTACAGAAAAAGAAGTGGACGAGCTTTATGACCGGTACCTGAAGCAGGATATCCCAGATCGGAAGGTGACGCGGGAAGGCCTGCGCTTTTGGTATGATGGATATCACACCAAGGGGGGAGAACGTATCTATAATCCCCGTTCGGTTGTTCTGGCCCTTGAAAACAATAACCTGGGAAATTACTGGACAAGTTCGGGCCCCTATGATGAGCTGTTCTACTATATCGGCGCCAACGTGGACAGCGTGAAGGACGACGTGGGGCTGCTGCTTTCCGGCATTCCTGTGCCGGCGAAGGTTCAGGAATATGCTGCCACATCCATGGAGCTGAAGACGAGAGATGAGATCTTTTCTGCTATGGTAGTCTATGGATTTCTGAACTATGAGGACGGATGCGTCTCCATCCCAAACAAGGAACTGATGGATAAGTTCGCGGAGATGGCGCAGAAGGAGCCGTCGTTGGGAAATGTATACCGCTTAACCAGAGAGTCTGGAAGAATGCTTGCGGCAACGAAGGCGGGAGATACGAAGACCATGACGGAGATCCTGCAGTTTGTCCACAATACGGAAAGTCCTTTGCTTGTATATAACAGTGAGGCGGAGCTGGCCTCTGTTATAACGCTGGTTTATCTGCAGGCAAGGGATTATTACAGGATCGAGCGGGAGGACAGGGCAGGGACGGGTTATGTGGATTTCATTTTCTATCCCTACAGGAAGGATGATGACGCTATCATCATCGAGCTGAAGGTGAATCACCCGGCAGAGGAAGCGATTCAGCAGATAAAGGACAGGCAATACGCGTTGAGGTTTGAGGGTAAAATTGGAGAGAAGCCGGAATATACGGGCCGAATCCTTGCTGTGGGAATCGCTTACTATAAAGATGATACGAGTAAGAAGCATGAATGCAGGGTGGAGGTTTTGCGTGACAGGATACATTAAAGTGGAGAAGGGAGAAAAGAGATGGTGGTTGCTTTGCTGTTGTTTTTCCTTGTGATATATCTGAATCACAGGGGAAAGCTGATTGAAGCCTGGATAAAGGCGGTGATCATATGGACGATGATAGCGTTTGTCTCCTTGGAAATATTATCTTTATTTTCAGCAGTGACATTTTCTGCACTGGTCATGTTGTGGGCGGGGGTAGATCTGGTGTCAGCAATACGTCTGATCTGGCTTCTTGGGAAAAGAAAGGCTGGAAGAGGGATAGGACGTATTGCCGTCCATACGATAAAAGAAGATCGGATGCCGCAGGCTGTATTGTCTCCTTGCCGCGTTTCTCTTCTATACGGCGCCCAGTATGTTTGGGGAAGCTTTGACGACACAGACAGATCAGTTTGCAACAGCCTGGCTGATGATTTTCGTGTATTACTACCTCGACCTGTTTGCAGAATCATACAGATTTCAGTATGATCATAAAACGCTGACGGTATGTCTGACGATGGGAATCAGCCTTGCGTTTGGTTATCTTGCGAAACCCTCTGTTCTGATAGGAGCAGCTGTACTTGCATTCGCGTTGCTTATACGCTGCATCTGGAGAAAGGATTCTGCGGGAGCGATCCTGAAACTGCTGCTCAGTGTGATTCCTGTGATGGGGTGCATACTGGCTCCGGAAACAGCAAGGAACCTGTTGGGCGGCGTCTCCACATTTGATGTAGGAAGAGACCAGCTGGTCGGAACACTGAATCCTTTATATATATTGGTGAACGGGATAAAAAATTTTTCGTTTAACTGGCCCAGTATTTATTTATACAGGAGCGATCGATGGATTGCAGCGATTATATATCGACTGGCGGGGCTTTTGAAGGTTGAAATTGATGATTCGAGCATTTCTTATACTGGGCGTCCTTTTGAATTGCATGGGGCGGCTACCTATGAACCGGATATGGCTGTCAATGCAGTGATCATAATCTTTTTTACATTATGTTTCCTGTGGGGAATATATCGTTTCAGAAAACAGAAAAACAGATTGGGGAAAGAATATTCCATGCTGGTTTCCTTTGTTTTTCTCTTTTTCTGCGCAGTTGTTATCTGGGAACCCTGGGTGTCCCGATATATGGTTCCTTATATGACTCTTCTTTGTCCTATGATCGTTTATGAGATGGAAGATTTTGGGGAATCAGCATGGAAATACGGGCAATACGCTTTGCCCCTGGTTGTTTTTATGTGTTGTGTGGAATTATTTGGTTTGGGAGTATATCATGCGGGAATTGCCTGGCGGGGCGGAGAGGATCGGTTTGCTGGATATTTCCGAAATAATAGTTCAATATACCCGGAATACAATGAGGTCTGCAAATATCTTGAAAACAGGAACGGGAACAGTTTGGGGCTTTATCTGGGCTTAGATTCTTACGAATATCCCCTCTGGGCCCGTCTGGATTTATGTATGGGGAAAATACGCCATGTTATGGTTCAGAATGAAAGCAGCAGGTTTGATAAGGCAGAGTTTGTTCCGGAATATATTATTTCAGATCAGACTGGCGGAGAAGAAAAACTGACATTCGATAAAGAAGAATATGTTCTTGTTGATATTTGTGAAGATAACGGGATATTATGGCTGTATCAGAGGTTAGACAATTGAAAATATATTCTTCATTTTTGGGAAAACAGATTGATGCCTGTATCGAATCTGCTAAAACGATTGGATTTTTTTCCTAACGCTGTAATAAATGCAGTTATATGCTGGGGCATTGTTTCAGTTTTGTGCATGCTAGTGACAATAATTATGGGGAAGATTCCTTTGCTAAAGAAAATTTTCTGCATTGTATGATATACTGGCCATGGCATAAATTCCCTTATTGTACGACTGCGCGGCAGAGTCGCTTATACTTTGGAGCATGGGAATGCTTTGGCGAAGAGGAGGCTAATTTTTGAACATGATAGGATATTCTAGTTGTATCAGAGGAGATTGAAAATACAGATGATGGTAAATCTAAAGCAGAGAAAAGTAAATGAGGTTATTATAGCAGGAGTGATCAGCTTAATCTATGTTTTCAGTGTGCTGCTGTTTTCCGGGACATTATTTTCCGGATATCATTTAGTAGATGATCATGAAATCCTGAGTTATGTTACGGCCTTTCAAAATGGAACTTACTCATGGAAAACGATATTTACCACAGGAATTTTTGATTATTTTGCTGAAGGAATTCGGTTCAGGCCATTGTATATCACTTTGAGACTGCTGCGTTCCTGGTTTTTTGGGACAAACTATATTGCATGGTACATAACGGTTGGAATGGAAGTGGTTTCCTGTCTTATTTTGGCTTATTGTATTGTCAGGAAAATGGGCGGAAGAGTATTACAGGCTGGTTTGGTGTCAACACTGATTGTAACGGGAGAACAAAGTGAGATTTGGTGGCGGCTTGGACCGCAGGAGCCAACCGGGCTGCTTTGCTGTCTGTGGTGTATGCTTGCCATAAAGAAATATGAAGAGAGTCCAAAGTTATCCAAAGGACTTGGTGTGGTTCTGGCAAGCTTTCTAATGGCTGCTTCTAAAGAATCCTTTACGATATTACTTCCGTCAATGGGGCTGTTTTGCATCGCCTGTGATTTCCTGGAGAGCCATTATCATAACTTGTGGGATGGAATAAAGAAAACTTTTAAAAAAAATATTTGGATTTTCCTTGGCATGTTCTTGATTTTCTGCATCAATATATATGTTATTGTATATAAGGTGGGGTTGCTGTCCATAGGTTATGCGGGTATTGACAGAGAAGCCGGCGTTTCCGGATATATCATCATGATTCAGGGGATGCTCAAATGGGACAGCCTGAGGGTATATGAAGGAATATTTGGAGTGAGTGTTATTCTGCTGTTAATAAGTCTGATATGTGGATGGAGAGGAAAGCAACAGATAGAAAAAACATCTTTTGTAAAAAAAATTGGTAAGCTTTTGCTGGGACTGACCATGCTTTCAATTGTTATGGGACAGCTGGTGCTTTACGCCAGAAGCGGAATGAGTGTAAGGTATCTGATCCCCGCATCCGTCGGTTTTATCTTTTTCGTCTTTCATGTTATGCTTACAGAGATGAGCAATAAATACTGCAGGGGAGTTCTGATGGGTGTTGGATATTTGACATTAATATTTCTGTATCTGGGGGTTTGGCAGGATGGAAGAGATTATGCCTTGCAAGGTAGGCTTTTGAACAATTGTTTCGCAACAGTGGAAAAGGATTTGGAGAGAGAGGATAATATTATAATTTGCATAAATGATGAAACGAATAATTCTTTTGCATTGTATGTTGATATTAATTTGGGGATGAAACATGTCTATTCTTGGAATGAGGAAATGGGTTTTTATTCTTTATCCAATATAGACGGGGAGTTGGGGAGCTTTGAAGAGGCGAAGTGCATCATTTTACCGGACAATATGCAGTTAAGCGATTACGAAATAGAAGAAAATGATTACAGCTGTACAGGAAGTATGGGTTACGGGCTCATGTATTTAAAGAAGGGCTAGGTAGAAAAGAATGGCAGAAAGAAAATTGCTTGACATTAAGGAAATTTTGAAATTTGGTTCCGTGGGAATATTAAACACGATTATTGGAACAGCAGTTATGTTCTTCGCGTATAATATACTTCATTGCGGTTATTGGGTTTCGTCTGCCCTTAATTATATCGTGGGAAGTATATTCAGTTTCTGGGCGAATAAACATTTTACATTTAAAAGCTCCCAAAAATCAGTTGGAGAGATCGTGCGATTTATAATTAACATAACGATATGCTATATGCTGGCATATGGGATTGCAGAGCCTCTGGTGAGAAAACTGGGCGAAAATCTGAAACTTAATCTGCCGCGAAATATTCTGGAACAGATTGCAATGCTGTTTGGAATGTGTTTTTTTGTTGTTTTTAATTTTTTCGGGCAGAAATTATTTGTTTTTAAAAAACAATAGCAGAGGTTTAAGGGTAAAGAGACAACAAAAACCGTCCTGTTTCTTGGTGCGATCAATGAAATGAGAGGCTGCTATAACATTGTGGATATGATGCGGAAGTGAAAAAGCGGATCCCTGATGTAAAAATGGTAATGTGCAAAGATGGGGAGATCAGGCTGGTCAAACATAAAGCCAGAACAAGCGGCGTATTGGAGCATTTCAGCTTTCCGGGTTGGGTGCGGGGGGAAGAAAAGGATCAGGTGCTCCGCGATGCAGATAACGCATATAAAACGAATAGAAAAAGTGTATGAGGAAATAAAAATAAAGTGAAAAAACGGTTAAGGGTATCACTGATCATGACGACCTGTAATTCCAGGGATAATTTTATCAAATCTTATGAAAGCATTCGGAGGCAGACATACCCTGAAATTGAGATTATTGTAGTGGACGGAGCCTCGACGGACGGCACTGTAGATGAAATAAAGAAGCGTGCAGATGACAATCCGGCGGTGAAATGGATTTCAGAGAAGGATACGGGGATTTATAATGCTCTGAATAAAGGAATACGGATGGCGGGAGGAGAGATCGTCGCTATCTTTAATGATCAGTATCTCTGCGATGACGCAGTAGAACAATATGTCAGGGCGATTGAAGAGAATCACAGCGATGGGGCTCATTCGGATCTGGTATATATGGATGCCAATGGGAAAACGGTACGCAGATGGAAAATGGGACAGGGAAATATCAGGCAGGGATGGATGCCTGGACACCCGACCCTGTATCTGAGAAGACAAATATACGAAAAATACGGCCTGTATAAAGAAGATTATCGTTGCGCCGCGGATTATGAGTTCATGGTTAGAATTTTGAAGGATGGTCGCACGAAGCTGGCATATATTCCGAAAGAACTGCTTGGCATGTATTATGGCGGGACGAGCAACAGCGATATCAGGGCGTATCTGGTTTCCTTTGCGGAAGGGGTGAGAGCCCTCAAGGAAAACCGAGTAAAAGGCGCTCTGTGGATCACGCTGCGGAGAACGATGAAAGTTTTGAAGCAGTTTTATTGATAAAAGGTTGGTTAGCGGGGTGGTATTGTGAGAAGTATATCAGGGAAAGAGCGTATTTTGGCAATTTTGGCATTAGAAGCTTTTATTTTGCTGGCAGTCAGCACATGGTTGATTGCGTCTTTTGAGAAAAAAATTTTTCATTTTGAGCAGGATGATATGTTGCTTTTGGAAACAGATGGCAGCAATGTTTCAGGCAGTTATCTGGATTATTCCTACACAGAAGCCAAGTCTGTCGTAACTCCTGAAATAGCTCTGCCATCGGGCATATACTATGTAGAGGTAGTTTATAATATAGTTGGCCCTGCTTATGCAGGGATGGAATATACTGTTCCACGGGAAGACAGGGAATTGGTGAATGGGAATGAATTTGCCTTAAATCCGGTCAATGAGCGGGTGGCCTATAAAATCAGTGTGAAGGATGGAGCAGGCGTATATTTCCGGGTTAGGCAGACTGGAGATGCAACAGACGGGGATTATATTCAACTGTTGGAGGTCAATATAGTTCGTTCTAAATTGTCTTACCTTTATCCTATTGCCTGCTTGATAGCCTTTATCTTGATATTTGATCTGTTATTGTTTGTCTTCCTATATGAAAAGAAATGGAAAAATAGTAATAAGATAATAATACCTATATTGGCAATAATAGCCTTTTTGTTGGGGCTGCCGCTGTATCAGCCGGGGATTGTGGGAGGTATTGATCTCCCTTTTCACATGAACCGTATTGAGGGAATCTGTGAAGGGTTAAAGGAAGGCCAGTTCCCCGTGAGGATTCAGCCGGGGTGGCTGAATGGTTATGGATATGCGGTATCTATTTTTTATGGGGATATTTTGCTTTATTTCCCGGCTATCCTGCGATTGACCGGATTTAGTCTCGAGGATGCGATGAAGGCATATCTGATTGCAGTAAATTTTCTTACAATTTTCTCAGCCTGGTTTTCCTTTAAAAAGTGTCTGTGGAGTAGTGCCTCAGCTTTGACAGCAGCAGTATTATATGCGGGAGCAAGTGACAGACTGCTTCGTCTTTATAATAGTTCTCAGATAGGAGCAGTCAGCGCCATGATTTTTTATCCGGTTGTTTTTGCCGGATTATATCTTTTGTTTACAAAGGAAAAACGAAATGGTACAGAAAGAATATGGCTGTGGCTGCTTGCAGGGTTTTCCGGATTGTTAATGACCCATCTGCTCAGCTGTCTCATGATAGGAATTTTTACTGTTATAAGCTGTTTCCTGCTCATACGCAGGCTGTTCAAGAAGGATGTATTAATAGAAGTGGGTAAGGCATTTGGAGCGTGGCTCCTGTTGAATGCCTGGTTCCTGGTCCCCTTTGTTCAATATATGACAAAAGATTTCGGTGTTACGTCAAAGCTGGCTGAAAATGCAGGGCAGTCAAACCCTTATGTCACACTTGCCGGGTATGTAAAGGATTCATTGACTGTCTCTGATATCTTTTCAGAAAAGGGGATTGGGTATGGCTTGACGCTGGTATTTTTTTCGGCTCTGATCATGATTATATTGGGGGGGAAGTCTCAACGACAAAAGGAAGGCTGCCTGATTCTGTGCCTAGCTGTCTGTGCGGGATTCTTTAGTATGAGGGGCTTCCCCATCATCGGCCTGGCACAGATGAGTGATGTTTTTTTGAAACTCTTTCGGACCGTTCAATATGGGAATCGTTTTTTAAGTGTTGCTGTACTTTTCCTGTCCTGTCTCGGCGGATATCTGATATTGATTGCAGATGATAAATATAAGAAAAAATTGGCGGTATTATTATGTGGAATAACGCTTTTGCAGAGTATGCTGATGTTTGAGGGATATTCTGCTGGTCGGCGGATCCTGGAACCTGTTGACTTGGGATATGGTCTGCTGAATATTGGAAATGGAGAATATGTGCCCGAGGGTACTGATCTATCTGTATTGGATAAAACGCTGTGGTATGATGAAGCGGCTGTGCAGGTCAGTGAGGTCGAAAATCGATATTTAGTCTGGAAGGCATATGTCAGAAATCCGGGAAAAATGGAGCAGATGATTTCCTTTCCGGTTCTGTATTATGACGGATATCAGTGCCTTGATCTGACATCAAATAAACTATTGAAAATATACGCTGGAGAGAATAATCGTGTCTCGGTAATAATACCGGCAGAATATTCCGGAATGATACAGATAAAATTTGTAGAATATTGGCATTGGAGAGTTGCAGAGGGAATTTCTCTGATAACGTTTGTGGTAATAATAGGATATATGATAAAATGTTTACGGAAGAAAAAGAGTGCTATGTGAAAAACGCAAGTTGGAGTCAGGAAGAATACCAACAGGCGGATCGGGAACCATTTATAAGGAAATGGCTGTTTTGATGCCGTCAAGCGCCGGAAGGATTTCTGCCCGGCCTTGACGGTTGGCATTTGCGCCATTATCTGGTATAATCGGAAAGAAAAATTACGAAAATATGAAACCGCTTGTCTGAACGGTGGACAGGAGTATTAAATGAGCAGACGAACCTTATATGGAACAGTGATAGTTACCTACAGATGCAATGCGCACTGCAATATGTGCGATTGCTTTAAGGATCCTACCAGGCCGGAAGATGAGATCACGCTGGATGTGATAAAAAAGCTTCCGGAGATGGCATTTACGAATATTACAGGCGGGGAGCCTTTTATCCGGAAGGATATCCCGGAGATCGTGAGGGAGCTGTATAAGAAGAGTGACCGGATCGTTATATCCACGAACGGATATTTTACAGACCGCATCATAGCGCTCTGTAAGGAATTTCCTAAGGTCGGGATACGGATCAGCATAGAAGGGCTTCAGAAGACCAATGATGCGATCCGCGGCATACCGGATGGTTTTAACCGGGGTTATAACACGCTGAAAACGCTGGTGGAGATGAAGCATCCGGATGTGGGCTTCGGCATGACGGTACAGGATATGAACTGTGAGGATCTGGTTCCGTTGTATAACATTGCCAATGATATGGGGATGGAGTTTGCTACGGCCACACTCCATAATTCCTTTTATTTCCGCAAGACGGATAATAAGATCGATGACAAATACAAAGTATCTCAGAACTTTGAGAAGCTGATCAATGAGCTGTTAAAGAGCAGATCGCCGAAAAAATGGTTCCGGGCTTACTTTAATCATGGGCTGATCAATTATATATACGGCAACAAGAGGCTTCTGCCCTGTGATATGTCGAAAAACGCGTTTTTCATTGATCCCTTCTGTGATGTCATCCCCTGTAACGGAATGGCGCAGAAGGCAGTTATGGGAAATCTGAAGGAGCAGTCCTGGGACGAGCTCTGGAACTCTGATCAGGCGAAGCGGGTGCGGGAGTGTACCAGAAAATGTGATCGGAACTGCTGGATGATCGGAAGCGCGTCTCCGGCCATGCATAAGTATATCTGGGTTCCTGCCTGGTGGGTGATCAAACACAAGCTGTTCATGGGAAATCATTACAGCCTGAGTGAGAACTCTTTTATCCCGGAAGCGCAGAAGGAGAAGGGGAAAAATTGATAAGCCGACTGACTGTTCCCCGAATATGGAGGAAAACATGATTGCGCAGATAAAGAAGCCTGTAAAAAAATGGCTTGCCCATTCTGTATATGAATTGCACCGGCACGATCTGCTGCCAAACCCGCTGCAGGTGCATTCGGTGGATGAAACGCTGGATGTGCTGCTGAACACAAATAAGAGTATGGTCCGTTTTGGAGACAGCGATCTTGTGATGATCAGCGGGAGAAATACGATCTTTCAGACGGCGGCACCGGAGATCACAGAAGGGCTGAGAAGGATCATCGGTTATCAGTATGATGATCTGATCGTAACGATCCCGGACATTTTCGGCGACCTGGATATTTACCTGCCCGCTTCCAGGGCGTTTTGGGAGGATCATCTTCTTTTTTTCAGGAAAGCATATTATAAGTACTGTAACACAAATAAAGTCTATTACAATACCACGGTATCCAGAGGGTATGTGACCCTTGCGGACAAGTCCCGCAGCGGCGGCTGGTTTGAAAAATTCCGCCGGGTTTTTGACGGGAAAGACCTGGTCATGGTGGAAGGCTGCACTGCGCACAACGGGGTGGGAAATGATCTGTTTTCGAAAGCGTCTTCTGTGCAGCGGATCGTCTGTCCCAGCAGCAACGCGTACCGCGTGAGGGACAGGATTCTGGAGGAATGCTTGAAATTTGACCGGGATAAGCTGTTTCTGTTTGCTTTGGGCGTGACAGCGAAAGCACTGGTTGAGGAAATGTTTTTAAAGGGCTATCGGGTGATCGATATCGGCAACCTGGATATGGAATATGAATGGTTCCTGAGAAAAGCGGTAAAGAAAGAGCCGATCCCCAAGCACAGCATTGTCGGCGAGAAAGCAAACAGGAAGGCCGGATATGAGGAATATCTGTCTCAGATTGTCTGCTATATAGAATAAAGAGAAAGGGAAGACAGATGATAAAAAAGCTGGGGTTCATATTTACAGCAGGAGAGAAGCGGAAATTTTTCTTTCTGATGGTCATTATCGTGATGGGGAGTTTCCTGGAACTGCTGGGCGTGACGGTGTTCATGCCTTTCATTGATATCTTGATGGATACGGATGCGATCCGGGATAACTATTGGCTTTCTTTACTGTACAACTGGTTTCATTTCGACTCACGGGAAACATTCCTGGCTGCCATCGCAGGATGTATTATAGCCATTTATATTTTTAAAAATGTATTCATTGCCTGGGAAAAGAATACGATTTACAAATTTTCCTACAATATTCAGAGAAGAATTTCCACCAAGCTTCTTAAAGCGTACATGAGCGAGCCCTATACCTTTCATCTGAATAAGAATGTCGCTGTCCTGCAGAGAAGCATGCAGGAGGATACGGACCTGTTTGCCAAGGGGATCATCCATGCCATGGAAGCCGCAGCAGAGGTGGTAGTCTGTATTGCCATCGGCTGTTATCTGTTTGTTGTCAGCAAATCCATCACATTGATCGTTGTGGGGCTGCTTCTGATTTGTCTGGGCGTGTTCATGTATATCTCCAAAAGGTACTCCAGCGCGATCGGACGCCAGAGCCAGGTATACAAAGAGAACATTTATAAATGGATGAACCAGTCCCTTGGTGGGATCAAAGAGATCAAGGTCCTGAACCGGGAGCCTTATTTTATTGACCGTTACGATGCCTATTTTGCCAAATATGTCAGGGGCCTCCGGATAAACCGTCTGATCGGTATCCTTCCCAAATATGTGATTGAAACGGTCTGCATGACCGGGCTCCTGCTCGCGGTAATTGTTAAGATGTTCTTTGGGCAGAGGGATATCGATGAGTTTATCCCCCAGCTGGCGGTTTTTGCCGTTGCGGCGTTCCGGCTGCTGCCCTCTGTGGGAAAGATCAACGAGCATATGTCGGCAACCCTGTATTCGGCCCCTTCTCTGGATCTGATCTACCATGATCTGAAAGAAGTCGAAGAACTTCCTGTAATGACTGAAAAGTCAGATAAAGACTGGAATTTTCAGAATATTCTGAAAATCAAGAATGTATATTATCACTACCCCGATTCAGAGGAAAACGTGATCGAGAAAGCCAGCTTTGAAATCGAAAGGGGAACAAGCGTCGCATTTGTGGGACAGTCCGGAGCGGGAAAAACGACCATGGTGGACATCATTCTGGGCCTTCTGACTCCGCAGATGGGAAAGATAACGGCAGACGGAATGGACATAGAAAAAAACATCAGCGTATGGCAGAAGGAGATCGGTTACATTCCACAGACGATCTATCTGTCGGATGATACGATCCGGAACAATATCGCATTTGGAATCCCGGAAGAGGAAATTGATGAAGCGGCAGTAGAGGCTGCGGTGAAGGGAGCGCAGCTTTATGAGTTTGTGGAAAGCCTGCCTGCCGGACTGGACACCTACGTGGGAGACCGTGGCGTGCGGCTGTCCGGAGGGCAGCGTCAGAGGATCGGGATCGCCCGCGCATTGTATCATGATCCGGAGATCCTGATATTGGATGAGGCAACCTCCGCGCTGGATAATGATACGGAGGCTTCCGTTATGGAAGCGATCGATGACCTGAAGGGGGAGAAAACCATGATCATCATCGCCCACAGGCTGACAACGATCAAAAATGCGGACCGCGTTTTTGAAGTGACGGGTGGTAAAGTCATAGAAAGGGACAAGGAAGAAGTCCTTCAGAATCAGTAACAGGTTGTGTTTTCGGGAGGAAATATGCATATTTTATATGTGGCTCCGCGTTATCATACGAATCAGATCCCGATCATGGAAGGCTGGCTTGCGCATGGCGATGAGGTGCTGTTTCTGGTGCAGTATATGGGAAAGAGCGAGGATTATTCAGTCCTTCAGCCTGTTGTGCTGGGATATGGCCCTCTGTACCGTGCCTTTGAACGGGTCTATCTTTTGGTAAAAAGAAAACAGGAAAACTCCATGGACCTGCGCCTGAAGTATGGAAGCCCGGCGCTGGGAAAGCTCAGGCGTCTGATGCGGAAGTTCAGGCCGGATGTGGTGATCACGCGGGAACGGTCGCTTTATTCCATAGCGGTGACGTTTTTATGCCGTTTTTTTGATTATCCGGTTATTTTATATAATCAGAGTCCCCTCTGGGAAGAAAACAGAAAGGATGATCTGCCGCACAGGATCGTCCGTCGGCTGACGCCGAAATACCGGATCACGCCGGTATTGACCCTGGGAAGGGGGACAGAAGGGAAGACAAAAGAAGAATACGCATATTATCTTCCATTTTTGATGGAGCCTCACCTCGCTCCGCAGGAGAGGGAATATTTTGCCCGGGAGAGGATCAATCTGTTTGCAATCGGCAAATATCAGAAAAGGAAGAACCATAAAATGCTGGTCGAGGCCGTGGAGGAACTCTGCAGATCTTATCCCGTGCATCTGCAGATCGCGGGTGAGGTTTCCAATTCCTTTCATGAAGCGTATTATCAGGAGCTCTCCGCCTATATCCAGGAACATCAGCTTCAGGACGTGGTGGAGCTGAAGGTGAACCTGAAGCGGGAGGAAATTTTTGAAATCTATAAAAAAACGGATCTGTTTGTGTTGGCAAGTACCGGTGAGCCTGCAGCGGTCTCCCATCTGGAGGCCATGTCTTTTTCCATACCGGTGATCTCCGGGGAGGATAACGGAACGGCCTGCTACGTGGAGGACGGTGTAAACGGTTATATCTGTCGGGATAACGATAAGAAGGATCTTAGGGAAAAAATGGAGGCAGTCATCTCTGACCGGGAACGTCTGAAGACCATGGGCGCGGAAAGCTACCGGCTTGTGCTGGAAAGGCATCAGTTCTCCGGTTACTATGAAAAGATCATGGAGATACTGGCACGGATAGAGCGGGAGAAGTGACGTGAAGATTGTATTTGTGATACCGAATATGACCGGAGGCGGGACGGAGAGGGTGATTTCTCTGTTTGCCAATGAATATGCAAAGAGGGGCATGGATGTGGCGATCATGATGTTTGCGGGAGACGAATGTGCCTATGCCGTAGACCCTAAAGTGGAGCTTGTGTGTGTGTCTCCCCAGTCGCATGGAAACGCGCGTGTGCGGCTGGAGAGACTGAAACATATGAGAGCCTACTTTAAAAAAAACAACGGCTGTTACATTTTTTCTTTCAGCACCATGGGAACCGTTTTCGGCGCTCTGGCTGCGGCGGGGCTGCACTGCCCCATGCTGGTGGCGGAACGGACTGATCCAAGAAGCAGCGGACATGATCTTATCCGGAATCTGGCTTACAGGCGTGCCAGATGGCTGGTGGTCCAGACGGAGGAAAGCCTAAACTATCTTCCCGCCTCTTTCCGGAAAAAGGCGTATCGTCTTCCCAATCCGGTGGATGAGACGGTTCCCCCGCCTTTTGTGGGGGAAAGATTGAAAAGAGTGGTATATCTGGGACGGCTGGAACCGGAAAAGAATCCGATGCTCCTTCTGGAGGCCTTTGCCCTGTTCGAAAAGAGTTTTCCGGAGTACAGGCTGGAATATTACGGCGCCGGCAGCCTGGAGCCTGAGCTGAGACGCCGGGCGGAGGAACTTCGTCTGACCTCCAGGGTGGTATGGCATGGCTTCTGCAGGGATGCGAAACAGCAGATCGTGGATGCCGGCATCTTTGTCCTGCCGTCCAACTATGAAGGAATCTCCAATGCAATGGTGGAAGCGATGGCCATGGGCCTGCCGGTCATTGCCACGGACTGTCCGATCGGCGGGGCGGCTTCCTATATCCGGGATGGGGAAAACGGGATTCTGGTTCCCGTTGGAGATGCCCCGCGGATGGCGGATGCAATGAAGCGGATCGCCGGCGATCCCGGCCTGGCGGCCAGATTGTCAGAAAATGCAAGGAAGCTGCGGGAGGAGTGCCCTGTGGATAAAGTGGCGGACAGGCTGCTGGAGATCGCGGGTATAAAAGGATGAAGAAGATCACAATATTGACGCCTTCCTATAACCGGGCGCATACACTGCCGGCGCTGTATGAAAGCCTGTTGAAACAAGACACGGACGCCTTTGAATGGATGGTTGTGGACGACGGGAGTACGGACGGAACGGGAGCACTGGTGGAAGGCTGGCAGAGAGAAGGAAAAATACCCATCCGTTATACCTATAAGCAGAATGGCGGAAAGCATACTGCTTTGAATGAAGGGATCGGGCAGATAGGATCGGAGCTTACTTTTATTGTAGACAGTGATGACTGGCTGCCGGAAAACGCGGTAGAGATCATTTTAAAATATCATGAAAAGTACAGGGGTACGCAAGGCCTTTGCGGTTATAGCTTTCTGCGCTTTTATCCGGATGGAAGAGTGAACGATGCTTTTTTCCCGAGGGATGAATGGATCGATACCTATGTGAACGCGCGGATCAACGCAGGGATCGCCGGAGATAAGGCGGAAGTATTTTATACGGAAGTCCTGAAGCAGTTTCCTTTTCCTGTGTACCCTGGGGAAAAGTTCGTTCCGGAGGATCTGGTCTGGGTGCAGATGTCTGGCCCGTACAAAATGGTCCACATTAATCAGTGCGTTTATATTTCGGACTATCTGGAAGGAGGGCTGACCCGTTCCGGAAAGAAAATGAAGATCCATTCTCCTAAGGCCATGACGGAGAGAGCCCGGATTTATCTGAATGATGACGCGGTGAACGGAAAGACAAAGTGCAAGATGTGCCTGCTGTATGTGATCTACGGGCGTTTCGCCGGATTTCGGGAACGGGAGCTCGTGAGCGGGCTGAAGAGAAAAAAATGGTATGCGGCCGGGATCGTGCCGGGGATGATTTTATACGAGACATGGAAACGAAAATATAGATAAACATCCCGCTATGAATCATAGGAAGATGGAGGAGCTGCAAAGATGGATTCAGGGAAGAACTGGGAACAGAAAATAAAGCCCTTGATGCCGGTAGTGAGTCTGATTTTTATCGGGATAATCACCTTTGTTTTTTCCATGCAGTGCAGTCCGAATATCTGGAATAATGGGGAAGCAGGAAAAGATTCCAGCGTATTTAGGACAGTAGCTTTGATGATGGAAAGGGGATATGCCCCATACAGGGACACGTTTGACCATAAGGGTCCTCTGATGTATATCCTGAATTGGCTGGGAATGCAGATCGCGTATTATCGTGGGATCTGGGTGATAGAGTATATCACTTTATTCATCACGTTTGCTTTTATGTACAAAATTATCAGGCTGTTCTGCAGAAGATGGATCTCTTATATAATGGTGCTGGTCGCTGTCGCCGCACTGTATCCGCAGTTCGAAGGCGGAAATCTGACGGAAGAGTATGCAATGCCCTTTATAGCGGTTTCCTTATATTTTTTCACAAAATATTTGCTGACTTCCAGCATTCCATCCTTGCAGGTTCTTATATGCGGGATCTGTTTTGGGGCGGTCTGTCTGCTGCGTCCCAATATGGTAGCGTCTTGGGGTGTTTTTTCAATCGTAGTGCTGGTAAAATGTCTCAGAGAGAGACAGTATAAGGAAATTGGGAAATTTTTGCTGCTTTTTCTTGCCGGGACAGGTATCATTGTCCTTCCTATATTAGCGTGGATGTACAGGGAAGACGCCTTAGGGGATTGCATTTATGACTATATCCTTTTTAACTTACGCTATTCTGAGGTGGGAACACAGCAGAGAGGCGATCAGGTCATGGCATTTTTCTATTTCATCAGTGTGCCTTTGCTTCTGTGTTTCCTGGTTTTGGCGGCAAACCTGTTCTTATATAAGAAAAAGGACTATCTGACAATTGGATATGGGATCTGCCTGCTGGTCAATCTTTTTGCGATTTCCATATCCGGAAAAAAATTTGCCCATTATGCAATGATTTTGATCCCATTATATGCATATCCACTGGGTATTTTGGGGGAATGGATTGATAAAACTATACAGAGAAAGGAAAAAGTGGTTTCGGCCCGCATCCTTTTGTGCTTTCTGGCCATATTGGCGCTGCCCGGGTGGGCGGTCGGCGTAAAAGATACGATCGTCAGTTATATGGATAGGAACAAGAATACCTGGAGTGAAGCGACCGCCAGTACGGTAAATTATATTACGGAGCACACAGAAGAAAATGAGAAAATCACGGTATGGGGAAATTGGGACCTGATACACGTCCTGAGCCGGAGGCTTCCGGCTTCCCGGTATTCCTTTCAAGCTTCCATCGGCGTGGTGGATCCGGGAATATATGACGAGTATTTTTCCGAGCTTGCAGCAGAAGAACCGAGCCTGATTATAGTGAAGGAAGATGGGACGGAAGAACCGATGATGGACTTTATTGAAGAACATGGTTATCAACAAGTGTTTGAAAACGTGTCAAATGCAACAGTATATATTTATTCAAAGTAACGTTGAGGCAGAGGGAGTATGATATGAGAGCAGATTACAGAGAACCGGATCGGACAAAGAAAGTCCTGGTAACAGGAGCGGCAGGATTTATTGGATTTCATCTCGCCGATCGTTTGCTGAAGGAAGGATATGCCGTCTGTGGAATTGACAATCTGAATGCTTATTATGATGTCCGGCTGAAAGAACTCCGCCTTTCTCTTTTGGAAAAATATGAGAAATTTCATTTTGATAGAATCAATATGTCGGATAAAAGCGGAATAGAAGAGATATTTTCAGATAATTCTCCGGATATTGTGGTAAATCTGGCAGCCCAGCCGGGGGTCAGATATTCTATCGAAAATCCGGATGTTTATATTGAAAGTAATATTATAGGATTCTATAATATTCTGGAGGCCTGCAGGCATTCCCGTGATGTGGGAAATCATCCGGTGGAACATCTGGTCTTCGCTTCTTCGTCTTCCGTATACGGCAACCAGAAGAAAACGCCATTTTCTGTTACGGATCCGGTGGACAGGCCCATCAGTCTGTACGCAGCGACGAAAAAAAGCAATGAACTGATGGCGTACACCTATTGCCATCTTTACGGTATTCCATCGACCGGCGCACGGTTCTTTACCGTGTATGGACCTTATGGAAGGCCGGATATGGCGTATTTCAGTTTCAGCGAAAAGATCATGAAGGGTGAGCCGATCAAGATTTTCAATCAGGGCGATCTGTACCGGGACTTCACTTATGTGGATGATATTGTAGAGGGAGTGGTAAGGATGTTGAATAATCCGCCGCTCCCGAATGAAGAAGGGGACCAGTATAAGATTTATAATATCGGAAATAACAAGCCGGTGAAACTGATGGATTTTATTGAAACACTGGAGGAAGCTCTTGGGAAGAAGGCCCTGAAGGAGTATTATCCGATGCAGCCGGGGGATGTATATCAGACCTACGCGGATGTGGATGACCTGATCCGGGATTTTGATTACTGTCCGTCCACGGAGATCCGGGAAGGGCTGGGGCGGTTCGCGGAATGGTACAAAAAGTGGAAATGCATGGAGTTGTGAGGGAAGAGGTATGGAGAAAGTATATTTTATCATTCCGGCTTATAATGAATCAGAAACGATCCATCAGGTCCTGGAGGAATGGTATCCTCAAGTGGAACGCTGCGGCAAAGATAGCCGCCTGGTGGTGATCGATGACGGAAGCAAGGACAATACGTATGCGCTTCTGACGGAATTCGCGCAGAACCATCCGCAGGTGGTTCCAGTTACCAAACCGAACGGCGGGCACGGAGCTACGATCCTTTATGGATATCATTACGCCCTGCAGCAGGGAGCGGACTATATTTTCCAGACGGATTCGGATGGTCAGACCGATCCTTCTGAATTTCCGGCATTCTGGGATCTGCGGAAGGATTACGATATGGTGATAGGGTACAGGAATAAGCGACAGGACGGAATTTCGAGGATCTTCGTGACGAAGGTGCTGAAGCTTGTAATTTTTCTGTGCTTTGGCGCCAATGTCAAGGATGCCAATACGCCGTTCAGACTGATGAAGGCGGAGACGCTTGCAAAATACATTGATCTGATACCAAAGGACTATTTCCTTACAAATGTATTGATCTCTGTTATCTATCAGAAGAAAAATTGCAGGGTTAAGTACCTGCCCATCACATTCCGTCCCAGACAGGGAGGCGTGAATTCCATCAATATGAAGCGTATTCAGAAGATAGGGAGACAGGCATGGCATGATTTCCGGGTGATCCGTAAGAGCATTGAACGGTAACAGTGTAAACAGATTTTCGGGAGAACGGGATGGACAGGACGAAGCTGAAGGCGAGCGGAAAAGTTGGTTTTATTCTTATTATATTGGGTTTTTTATTCGCTGCTATTTTTATATCCATGGCAAGCACACTGAATCCCTGGTCAATGAAGCTTCCTCATCTGGATTCCGCTGTATGGCTCAGATGCGCGGTGGAGATGAAGCAGGGGAAGACCATGTATGTGGATGTGTGGGATCACAAAGGCCCTCTTTTATTTGCGATCCAGTGTCTCGGCCTGACATTGACCCCACACAGCCTGACAGGGATATGGATCCTGGAGTGCATGTGTGTTTTTTCGCTTCTCTGGTCGTTTTATCTTGTGGCGGGACTGGTCAGTGATAGCAAATTTGTCCGCTTCCTGGCGTCAGTTTTATCTCTGCATTCTTTTTATTATTTTTATCAGCAGGGAAACTGTGTTGAAGAATGGGCGCTGCCTCTGATCGGTTTTTCTCTGTATTTCTTCGTAAAATATCTGAAAACAGAGCGGATCATCTGCCGGGAGATCGTGTTGGCCGGGGCATTTATGGGACTTTCCTTTCTGTTAAACGGGAATTTGGTGGCGGTTTGGGTGTGCTTTGTACCTGTGATCGTGATAAAACTGATCTGGCAGAGAAAGTGGAAGGAGATGGGACAGTGTGCTCTCTGCTTTGGAGGCGGGCTTCTGGCTGTTTTAGCAGTAATCCTGCTGATACTGGGAATGCAGGGAGCGTTGGGAGCATTCCTGGAAGCCTATTTTGGTTTCAATTCATCCTACGTATCAGGCGTAACCCTGCGGAGCTTTATTTCGGCGGTTTTAAATTTTGCCTATTGGGACAGCTGGTTTGGCTATGTGAATGTGTTGTTATTATTTTTCCTGGTGCACAGAAGAAAGCCGGACTGGAAATGGAGCAGCCTGCTGTATTCTGCTGTTTCTCTGATCCTTATCAACATCAGCGGACGTGGGTATGAACATTATGGGCTTCAGCTGATCCCGTGTATGATCATTCCCATGACGGTATGCGTGGAGGCAGTGCGTAACTGGTGTCGGAACCGTTGGGAATTCCTCTTTATCCTGGCGGTGGTTTCAGTGGTGTGGCTCAGGTTTGATGTGGCCCGTTATCAGGAACAGATCGACTGGACGCTGACGGAGGAAGGGGACAATTCCTTTGCCGGAGGCAACGTAGAGAACTATACGATCGTGAATGAATGGCTGAACGGCAGATGGAGCGATGAGGCGATTGAAAAGTGGGTTGTGAATGATACGTGGTGATGGCAGCTATGCCGCTTGCCGGATATTCCCGTAGAGACGGCGAATGCAAACGGAAAAAGTATTATGAGTGAAAAACAAATTGAAAAAGATATATCGACCGAAGTAATAAGGATTCTTGCAATTATTTTGGTCATTTTCAATCATACAGATGGATATTTTCTGTATTACAGCAATACGGGAAATCCGATTACGTGGTGGTTTTCCCTGACTGGTTCCATTTTGTGCAGGTCTGACGTACCTCTGTTTATTATGATAACAGGTTCCCTGCTTTTGGATAAGAAGGAGTCTGTACGGGAGGTTTATACAAAGCGTATACGGAGAATAGGAATCATATTGATCCTTTTTTCGCTTTTTTATTATATTTTGAACGTCTGCAGAAATGTTGAAAAAGAGTTTTCCCTTTCAGACTTTATTAAGGGATTATTGAATGGTTCCATACAGGAATCTTTCTGGTACCTATATTTATACCTGGGACTGCTTTTGGTGCTTCCCCTTTTAAGAAAAATGGCAGTTTCCTGTAAAAACAGTGAACTGAGATATTTTTTGTTCCTTCAGATCGCGCTGGAAACCGGGGCAGGAGTTTTTTCCTTCCTGACAGGGATAGAGGTCAACAGTAATTTATATGTACTGAATATATATGTATTTTACCTTCTGGCTGGCTACTATCTGGGAAAAAGAATCAACATGGATTTGGTTGAAAAGCCATGGGTGATCATTTCTTTCGCAGTAAATGTATTATGTCTGTTGGGAGCCTTTGGCGTTGTGGGATTAGGTTATTATCGTGAAGGAGTTTACGATCAGGGGCTTCTCAATGTGTTCACTCCTGTTCTGACGTTGGGAATTTTTTTCGATATAAAATGGATCTTCTGGAAATACGATGTTCCTAAAAAACTGAAGAATATAATTTATGAAGCAGGAGGATGTGTTTTTGGCATATATCTGCTGGAGCAGTTTGCCAGAATACAACTGCTTCCTTTATATCTTTATTTGAGTGAAAACACATTTGGCATACTGGCCTGTTCCTGTTATGTTATTGGCAGCTTTATTTTAGCCTGGTTATATACAGAACTGTTAAAGCGTATTCCTCTGTTTCATAAATTATTGTGATGAGGAAATGTAATAAGATCCATAAAATTCATATATTATAAAAAGGATAAAAAATGCTTCAGGATAATTTCAGAAAAATCTGTAAAGGGAAATCAAAAGGGGATATTCTGTTTGCCCTGCTGCTTGCAGCAGGCGCTGTATGGCTGCTATATGCGTTCTGGCTTTTTGGGAGGCCGAATACAGAGTATGTTTTTTCGGGCATGGATCTGCAAAGCGAATATGGCATCTATATGGAAAACTTTCTGGATGGATATGGGGCAGGTTATTACCTGGATAACGGAATAGACGCTCCTGGGACGGACAATGAAGATTATTCCCTGCTGACGATCTACAGCCCGAAAATGAATCTGCACAGGGGAAGCTACGAAGTTGAGATATCTTATGCAACGAATGGCAGTTCCAATACCTGTGAGATCGAGGCAGACTATCGCACATATCCGATCTTGACCAACATGGATGGAAAAGGGCTGGATACAGGCAGTGGTGTGAGATCTTTTCGGTGGTCTTCTCCGATATCGGTGGAGGGATACCAGATCATTCTGTCCTATAATGGAAATGGTTATCTGTTTGTGGACAGTATTTCGGTCAGGGAAACAAATATATGGAAGAACATAACGCTTTTTTGCGCCGTTTTGTTTTTGCTTGCGCTATTTGCTGCAGGATTCTGCAGAAAAAAGAAACCCGGTCTGTTCAGTGGACAGAATTGCCTGGATGCTTTTATAATGCTGCTGCTGGTGATCTTTGCAACAATGCCGTTGTTGTCCCCTTACCTGCCCAAAGGGCATGACCTGAATTTCCATCTGTATCGGATTGAAGCGATCAAGGAAGCCTTGCTGGCAGGACAGGTGCCTGTCAGGATGCCGTTTTCCTGGAATAATGGCTATGGATATGCGGTATCCATATTTTATGGGGAATTATTGCTGTATGTCCCCGCATTGCTCAGGATGATCGGCATATCCGTACAGAATTCGTATAAAATTTTTGTTCTGGGTATTAATCTGATCACATGCCTAGCTTCGTACTACTGTTTCAGGAAGATGCTGAAAGATTCCCGGGCGGCCCTTTTCGGCTGCGCGGTATATATGCTTGCACCTTACCGGCTGTCCTGCCTGTTCCTGCGTGCGTCTGTGGGAGAGTATACGGCAATGGCGTTTCTGCCGCTTGTGTTTTACGGCTTATACCGGATCCTCGGGGAGGAGATGGACCGAAAGAAAGAAAAAATGGTATGGCTCCCGGCAGTTGTGGGTTACAGCGGTATTATTCAGAGTCATGTGATCAGCTGTGTGATGGCGGGGATTTTTACAGTGTTGGTATGTCTTGTGATGATCCGGAAAGTCCTTCAGCCCAGGCGGCTGTTGGAGCTTGTCAAAGTAGGGGTGGTCACTGCCCTGCTGAACTGCTGGTATCTGGTCCCGTTCCTGGATTATATGCGGCTGGGTTACAGCACACAGGATCCCGAAACCCTGGGCCGCTTCCGTGCAAATGGAACCTTTTTGAGCCAGCTTCTCACGATTTTCCCGGCGGGGACAGGAAGCTCCCTAAGCGTTGCAGATGGTCTTGGGATATCTCCTGAAATGTCTTTTGCCCTTGGAGGCGGAATCCTGGCGGCAGTGGTGATTTATCTGTATTATCGTATAAAGCATACGGAAAAAGGAAATGAGATCCGGAAAACCGGAGATTTTTGTCTGACTTTTGGACTGTTTACTTTATTTATGACGACGATCTGGTTCCCGTGGGATTTCATTCAGCAGTTGAACGGCCTGACAACTATGATCACCCAGAATATCCAATTCCCCTGGCGCTTTCTTGGGATCGCTTCACTGTTTCTGGCAGGGACGGCGGCATGTCTGTATGCTCTTTTGAAGAAAGAAACGATGAAAGCAGAGCTGTATGGCGCATCGCTTTTGGTGATCAGTTTTTCCGTCATCTCGGCAGGATATTTTATGAGTGATTACGTGCAGAAAGCGGATCAGGGATTTTATGCGGATGAGACAAGCGTGAGTTCCTTTGATACGATGCAGGGCGAGTTCCTGCCCGCGGGAACGAACAGGGATATCTTTGTGGATGATTCGCTGGTCCCCGGAGCCGATCTGGAGATTTTTGATCATGCCAAGAAGGACGGCGTCATAACGGTGAGCTGCAAAAACAATTCGGGACAGGTAAATTGCGTGGATGTTTCATTCCTGTATTACAGGGGCTATCAGGCGGTGGATCAGAATACAGGAGAGAAACTGGGCGTAATCTGTTCCGGGGAAAATAAGGTCAGGGTCATGATCCCTGCAGGATATGAGGGAACTTTCCGGGTGCGTTTTGTCTCTCCATGGTATTGGCGGTGCAGCGAGGTCATTTCCATTTTGACACTGGTATGGATAGCCGCCGTATTCTGCCTGAGAAAACGGGAAGGGAGCGAAAAAAGGTATTTCTGGCCGGGGAGAAAAAGAAATGAACGGTAAGAAAATCATGTTGAAAAAAAGAAACAGCGTACCGGTCTTGTTTGCAGAGGCCTGGATCACGTCGCTGGCAATGACGGTATCCCTGGAAACGCCTGATCCTAAGGAGGATGGGATTGATTTTTTCCTCTATGAGTATATCTATAAGATCCTTTCCCAGTTTGGCGAATGGGTGGCGGATCAGGGGTTTCTGATGACCATCCTGACAGCCGGTTTTTTCCTCCTTTATCAAATGACATGGAAAAGAGAACGGGAAAAAATCCGTTTCAGCAGGCCGATATCCTTTGTTCTTGCTGTTTTGTACGCAGGAGCGAAGGCGTTTGCCTGTGCGGACAGCCTGTCCGCATGGCATACGCCTCTGTTTAATCTGTTCAAAACAGGAATCCTGATCTGCGGTTTTTATTTCCTTTATTCCGCGCTGATCTATCTGTTGTATGATGCGCTCCACAGCAGCAGGGATGTGAAGTGGAAAGACGGAACGCTGCTTCGTATATACAGAAAACATCCGTGGTTCATGCCCTGGTGTCTTATATTTCTGATGTGGGTGCCGCACCTGATCCTGAGGTATCCGGGCGCCATGAGCTATGACAATTATAATGAACTTATGTATTATTGGGGATATAAGACATTCACTACTGCTCAGCCGGTTTTCCATACCTGGCTGTTCGGCTCTTTTGTCCGCTTTGGTGCATGGATAGGGAGCGCTAATGCAGGGCTGTTTTTGTTTGTAGTTTTTCAGTCTCTGATCATGTCAGTGGTTCTCGCCGGTTCTCTTTTCCTTATGAAAAAATGGAAAAGTCCGGTTTGGCTGCGGCTTCTTGCTGCAGGGATCTACTGTATCGCGCCCTATTATGCCGGATACGCGGCATTCCCGATTAAGGACTATTTATACACGGCATTTTTTGTGGTGTTTGTTCTGGAGTTGATGGAGCTATTCAGGAGGGACGGACTGGAAACATTCGGAAAAGAGCCGTGGTATGATGTCCTGTGGGCGGCGGCGGTCTGCCTTATGATTCTGTTTCGGAAGAATGGGTTGTATGTGTATCTTCCTGTTATGATCTGTATGATGGTGTACAGCATGGTGATGTTTATGCGGAAGAAAAAGAGGCTGATATGGCAGATGTGGCTTGTGTTGTGTCTTCCGGTCGTTTTGTCTTCCGGTGTGGAGAGGGCGATCATCGCCAGATATCAGGTGGTGCAGGATTCCCCCAAGGAAATGTTTTCCCTGCCGTTTCAGCAGACGGCGCGCTATGTGCGTGATCATGGGGATGAAGTGACAGCAGAAGAACGGGATGCCATTGCGGCAGTCCTGAATTATGACCTGCTTCCGGAGGCGTATGAGGAGCTTACGGCGGATCCGGTGAAATCGACCTATCACGCTCAGGACGGTAAAGCGCTTGTCAGCTACTTCTCTGTCTGGTTCCGGCAGTTTTTGAAGCATCCGGTCTGCTACCTGGAGGCAACATGGAATCAGAATTATTATCTGTTTGCTCCAGATGTCGATAATATTGTGTATAATAAAGACTGTTATGCAGGAGAAAGCATCGTAGCGGGTAATGGTTTGGAAAATGAGATCCAGTTTGAGGTTCCGCAATGGATGCATGGGCTTGCATCCATTGCAGTGAGTTGGTACTCGTTGCTGACACGGCTTCCTGCGGCGGGTTTGCTGAACAATGTGGCTTTTTACGTGATCCTGATGTTTTGTATTCTGTTATTTATGGCGCATGATCGGATGGGAAAAAGGATTTTTGTGATGGTTCCTCTGTTGATGTCTTTTTTGTTCGTGATTCTTGCGCCTCAGATTCAGAACCAGCCAAGATATGCCTTCCCAATTATTTATGCCATGCCGGCAGTGGCAGGTTTTTATATATATGTGATAAGAAGGAAAAAACAGAAGGATTAGGCGGCGTCTGCAATACTTGACGCATATTTTTCAGAATGCTATGATTGATGCGGTATATTATGGAAAACGTATTGGACGGCTCCATACTCAGGGAAAGATGAAGGCTTAGTGATGAAACATTTTAAAAAAATTTTAGAAAGATTAAATAATAAAGTGTTTGCATGCTGTGCTGTCCTCTTATTTCTTTTCAGCATGCTTCCTCTCTGGTATCTGGCATTTTACGCCAGGCCAAGCGGGGATGATTATGGCTACAGCGCATTGACCCATGCTGCCTGGCTTGACACGCATTCCCTCATCGAGGTATTAAAAGCGGCTGTGACAACAGTCATAAATAACTATAATTCATGGAATGGAGATTGGGTCACTACGTTTCTTTTTTCTCTGATGCCGGAGGTCTTTGCCCCATATTCTTTCTGGATTGTTCCTTTCATTATGACTGGAGCGGTAATTGCTGCCACATGGGTCTTTATGCATGAAATTTGTGTCAAGATCGCAAAAATACCAATAACGGACTGCATCATTTATACATCGCTGCTTTTACTGGCGGGTTATCAGTTTATTCCCAGTACAGCGATTGGAATGTACTGGTATGTTGGTTCCGTTCACTATATGCTGCCTCATGCGGTTGGACTGCTGGGTCTGGCCTGGCTGTCCGATTTTATGCGGACAGGTCGGCGAAGCAGGGTGCTCCTGCTTACCTTCAGCGCTTTTTTCGTTGGTGGGAGCAGTTATTTTACCAGTCTTCTGCTTTTCATGGTGCTTGTGGCTGTATTTGTCCTGGGATGGAGAAAAGGCCGGAAAAAAGTAATGTACTTGCTTATTCCGTTTCTGGTGGGGATGATCTGCTTTATTATCCAGTGTAAAGCGCCTGGAAAT
The DNA here is from genome assembly GCA_019118445.1 of Candidatus Eisenbergiella merdipullorum. Classification (GTDB taxonomy): domain Bacteria; phylum Bacillota; class Clostridia; order Lachnospirales; family Lachnospiraceae; genus Eisenbergiella; species Eisenbergiella merdipullorum. The sequence goes on from DWYY01000124.1 coordinate 38,674, forward strand.
GCAGCGCGTGGCGGTGAGAACTTTGGTTTTAATGCTTCTCTTGCGGTTTATACGGTTCTGGAATCTTTGCGCAGAGGGATAACTACAATCATTAGTTATCTGCGGGAAAAGACATTTGTCTTTGTGATCCTATTTGTGATTGCTCTGTTTGGCATGGGCTCCATGGACAAAGCAACAGAAAAGGGAAAATTTTCCTTCCCATTCCCATTGCTTTTTGTGATTTTTATGTATGGTTGTTTCAGCTCGATGTTTGCGCCTGAGGTGTATTCGGAGATATATGATTCTATTGAGATATCTCTGGGGCCGGCAACTATCCGCTATTTTGTTTTTTTGCTTACATCGGCCCTCTCAATTTTGTATTGTGAGGGCTGGGTGATGGTTCGGATCAAAAAGAAAAAGATTTTCTCGGGAGAAAAATACCGCTTTAGGATACTGTTTCCCGGGCTTTTGGCTGCGGCGCTGTTTTTGCTTGCGGACAGGGACTGGATGCACGTATGTGTGGACAGAGAGGCTGTTGAATATGTGGTAAGCGGACAGGCAGAAGATTTCAGGGAACAGATCGCATCTCAAATGAAAATTCTTTTGGATGATTCGATTAAGGATGCTTATCTGGTTCCGACGAATCCGGAACAGGGTCCTTTAATGCATATGCCTGTTACAACGGATGAAGATGCTTTTACGAATTGGGCCGTGAAGGAATTTTACCGGAAAGATAAGGTGGTTATGCAGCAATAGACAATCTGAGAAGATCCGATCATTAAAAAGAGATAAGTAGGAGATCTGGTAATGAAAGCAATGAAGAAGCTGTTTTGCATACGGACACTTGCTGTTTTGGCTGTTTTAGGATATATAGTCAGTCTGTTTCCTGTTTTTGCAGCATCTATATATGCTTTTCCGCAGGCGGATGACTGGAGTTATTCTTACCATACGAGACTGGCCTGGGTGGATACGCATTCTATTCTGGAGGTACTGAAGGGAGCTTTTGCGGCGGTCGCTGATGCGTATGCAAACTGGCAGGGGACATTCTCCAGCATCTTTCTGATGTCACTTCAGCCTGGCATATGGGGGGAGCGTTTTTACGCGGCGGTTCCCTTCATAATGATAGGATTGCTGACGCTCTCGGTTACTTTCTTCTTGAACCAGATATTAAAAGGAACTGACAAAAATTGCAGGGTGATTTTCAGTATGGCGGTTCTCTGGATCATCACCCAGGAAATCATATGTAAACCGGCAGCTTTTTACTGGTATAATGGAGCAGTGCATTATATCGTTCCATTCTGCTTTCTGTTAATGCTTGCGGCTTGTATTTTAAGAAATCTGAGAGATTCCAGAAGAAAGACCGTGTTCTTCCTTTTAAGCCTGTTTTTTGCTTTTATGCTGGGCGGAGGCAATCTGGTAACTGCACTATTGACTGTGATCTGTTTCTTTTTTGCTGCCGTATTTCTTGTTCTTTTAAAGAAAAAGGAAAAGCTTTGGCTTGTTGTCATTCCAGGCATCGTAAATGTGGCGGCATTTCTGGCGAATATTTTTGCACCGGGCAACTGGCTGCGACAGGATGCTTCAGGAGAACCCTCCAATCCGATCGTCTCCATACTGCGTTCCTTCTACTATGGATTTTTTTATATAGGAGAATGGACGGATGAAACCGTATTGCTGGCTGTATTTCTTCTGATCCCGTTTATGTACAGAATTGTGCAGCAGATAAAGTTTCGCTTTCCTCTGCCGGGAGCGGTGGCAGCTTTCAGTTTCTGCCTGCTTTCATCGATGTTTACTCCTTCAGATTATGCTGTCCGTACAGTAAATATCGGGAGAGTGCAGAATATTATTTTTGCTATGTATGTGCTTCTGCTCATGTTGAATGTACTTTATCTGGTTGGATGGTATGCAAATAATGTGTCAGGAAAGCAGCCCTTGATAGAAGCGGGAAGTCTGAGTAAAAAAGAAAGAATCTGCTTTTATTGCCTTCTGGCCGTATTCCTTTTTGATATTGCGCTGGTATCCGTTGCGGAACCAGAGCGTTTTACATCGGCGCTGGCAGTGCGGGAACTGAGTGATGGCACTGCAGAAGAATTTGGAGAAGCGGCCTGGAATAATATACAGATTTTAAAGGAACCCGGAACAGAAGCAGTGATCACAGAAGTACCTAAGAAATCTTTGCTCCTTACGTCACGGGATGATATTGATCAATGGCATTACGGAGCTAAAATGTATTTCCGGAAGGATAAGGTAACGGTGATAAAACGGGAATGATCACGGTATTTATCATGTTCGATAACTTAGAGCCAGAGATTCTGGATGCAGGGATTCTGATCGGAAAGGAACGTATACAACAATGAATAACAGACCCAACACCCTCTATCTCGTCGTACCCTGCTACAACGAGGAGGAAGCGCTTCCCCACAGCGCGCAGGTGATGAGAGAAAAACTGAACAGGCTGATGCAGGAAGGAAAGGCTTCCCCAAGAAGCAAGATCCTTCTCGTCAATGACGGAAGCCGCGATAAAACCTGGCAGATCATCCACAGCCTGTGCGATAAGGACACAGTCTTTGCGGGATTGAGCTTTTCCCGCAATTACGGACATCAGAGTGCCATCCTTGCCGGCATGATGGCGGCAAGGCAGCATGCGGATATTGCGGTCACCATCGACGCGGACCTGCAGCAGGACATCGAGGCGCTGGATCAGTTCCTGGAAAAATATCAGGCGGGCTGTGAGATCGTGTACGGTATCCGGAATGACCGGAATACGGACGGCTTTTTTAAGAAGCTGACGGCAAACGCTTTCTACGGGCTCATGCATCTGCTTGGGTGTAAGGTGATGAGAAACCACGCGGATTACCGCCTGTTGTCGAAGAAGGCGCTGGATGCGCTGGCGGAATATAAGGAAGTGAATCTGTTCCTGCGGGGCCTGATCCCCACCATGGGATTCCAGTCGGACGTGGTCTATTTTGATGTGAAGGAGCGGGAGGCGGGAACTTCTAAATACACCTTCCGTAAGATGCTGACCCTCGCTACGGACGGCATTACTTCCATGAGCACCCGGCCGATCCAGTTGATCACAATATTGGGCTTCCTGGTGAGCGTTTTCAGTTTCTGCATGATCATCTACTGTATTGTGGACTGGTTCCACGGAAGGAATGTGCCCGGGTATACCACTTCGTTGGTGGTTTCCCTTCTCATGGGCGGCCTGACGATTTTTTCGCTTGGGATCGTGGGAGAATATGTGGGTAAGATTTATCTGGAAACAAAGGCTCGTCCAAGATATATTGTCGAATCATTTATCTGGAGAGATGTGAAAAGTCAGAATAGTACAGACAATTCAGAAAATTCAGATAATTTCGACGATATAAAAAACACAGAAAACGAGGAGAAACTCCATGCCTCAAATTGAGATCCATGCCGATGATTACGCCATATCCCCGCATTCTTCAGAGGATATCCTGAACTGCCTGCGGGCGGGAAAGCTGGATGGGATCAGCGTCCTGACCAATATGTCCTGTTATAAGGAATATGCGGCGAAGCTGAAGGCGGAATACAACAGCTTCCCCAAGAAACCTAAACTGACGGTGCATCTGAACTTTATGGAAGGCCACTGTGCGGCAAAGCCGGAGGAGGTGCCGCATCTGGTGGATGAGAGCGGGTATTTTAACATAAGCTGGGGAACGCTTTTTAAATGGAATTATACACCTAAGGTGTTCCTGCCGTTGAAAAAGGAATTGAAGGCGGAGATCGTGGCGCAGACGGAACGGTTCCGGGACGTTTTCGGAACGGACATGCCGCTGCGTTTTGACGGCCATCAGCACACGCAGATGATCCCCATCGTGTACTGGGCGCTTTTGGAGGTGATCGTGGAGCAGCTTTATCCCACGGAGTATATCCGCGTGACGAAGGAGCCGATCCTGCCTTATCTGAAATCCCCCGGTCTCTGGAAGACGTACCGGCCTGTGAACTGGGTGAAAAATCTGATCCTGAATTATCTTGCGCCGGGGATGGAGAAAACGGTGATCCAAAATCACCCTTCCTGGCAGAAAGAAAACGCGCCCATGTTTCTGTGGGGAATGGTGATGAGCGGCCGCATGGATGAAACCCGGGTGAAAAAACTGCTTCCGGCCATGAAGGAACAGGCGGAGAAAAAAAGACGGAATCTGGAGATCCTGTTTCATCCTGGTACGGTGCTCCCGGAGGAATTGGGAGAAGAATTCTGCAACCACAGTGCAAATGGGTTTCATGTGTCAGAGGGAAGGCATGTGGAGTATGAAACCGTCATGTCCCTGACGGAAGAGGAGCTGCGATGAAGGAAATTTCAGAGAGGAAGAAAGTTTCAGAATGGAAAGGAATACGGGACCCGGAGACAGGAAGGCGTCTGTTTTTTTGTCTCTCGGTCCTTGCCGCCTTTGTCCTGATCTTCATCTTTAATGTGCTGACCCCCATGATGACGGATGACCTGTTTTATTCCAAAACGGTGTCGGAAGCGTCTTCGGTATGGGAGCTGTTTGGGCAGGAATATGAGCAGTATATGACCTGGACCGGGCGTTCGGTATGTCATATGATCCTGCGTTTTTTCCTGCTGACGGACAAGATGTTCTTTAACGTGGCCAATTCCGTCGTCTTCGTCCTGCTCACCCTGCTGATCTACTGGAATGTGGAGCATAAAAAAAAGTATGATACGCCGGTATTTCTCCTGGTCAACCTGCTCGTATGGATGTTCGGCGTGGTATTCCGGCAGACGGTCCTGTGGGAGACCGGGGCCTGCAACTATCTGTGGGGTTCCGCCATCATCCTGAGCTTCATCACCCTGTATCGTTACGGCCTGAAGCGGGAGAGCGCTTCCGGGCAGGGAGCAGGAAAGCCCGGCGTGAGGCATCCTGTTCTGTGGACGGTCTTTCTTCCAATCCTGGGCGTGCTTGCCGGCTGGTGCAATGAAAACACCTCCGGCGGCGGGCTGCTGATGACGCTTCTGTGCCTCTTTTTTTATCTGTATGAGAGAAAAAGGGACAGCGCCGGTTCCGGCCATGCGCTGAAGCCGTGGATGGCCACTGGGCTGATCGGCAATGGGATCGGCCTCGCCGTCATGGTGCTGGCTCCTGGAAATGCCATCCGCGCGCAGGTCCAGGAGGAGGAGCATTCCGGCCTTCTGGGGTATATGGCCCGTTTCCAGAAGATCACGCTGGCGGTACGGGAGAATTTCCTGCTCCTTCTGATCATCGGGATCCTTCTGTTCATTATCGTTTATTATCAGAAAAAAAGCTGGAAGGCTTTGTGGGCCTATTCCCGAAACGGCATTCTGTGGGCTTTTGTCTTCCTCGCCACCTGCTATGCGCTGGTGCTGACGCCGGAGCCGCAGGCCAGGGCATATTTCGGCGCGGGGATATTCCTCACCATCGCGGTGGTCCAGTTTTTCGTGGATGTATCGGAGAAGGAAGTGGTCTTTGCCAGCCTGAAAACCGGCCTGATCTCCGTGATGCTGCTCATCATGTTTTTCACTTACATGGACAGCGGGGCGAACCTGGCGAGGATCTACCGGGAATATCATGAACGGGACGTATATCTGGCGCAGAAAGCGGAGGAAGGGGCTGCGGATGTGACTGTCCCCATGCTCCGGCCGGATTTTGAGACGAAATACAGTGACGGCTACAATTCCGACATCCGGGAGGACCCGGGCTACTGGATCAATGTGGCCTATGCGACATACTACGGATTCAACAGCGTTTCCGGCGTTCCCAGAGAAGGATGGACGGACTATTGATTGCGGCATGGAGCGAAATGTGATATGCTAAAGGGCGAAGCCGGCGGTCTGCGCCTGTCTTTGCAGGGAAGATTAGACGAAAAGGAGTTTTTCATGCGACAGGACCTGGAATATCCGTTTGATCCGGAATACATTCTGAAAAAATCAAAGCATATCAAAAAGGAGCTTCTTGCGGACGGTACGTCCCGCATCAGTAAGCGGATCGCCGTCCTGGGCGGGAGCACCACCCATGACGTGATCCGTATTTTGGAGCTGTTCCTGCTGGATCAGGGGATCGCTCCTGTTTTTTACGAATCGGAGTACGGTCAGTACTGGCAGGACGCCATGTTCGGAAATGAAAAGCTGGATGCATTTCATCCGGATATCATCTATGTCCATACGAGTAACCGGAATATCACGAACTGGCCCGCGCCGGGCTGGGACAGCTCCGCGGCAGATGCGGCGCTGGAAGAGCAGTTCGGCCATTTTCAGGCGATGTGGGAGAAGATCCGGGAAAAATGGAACTGTCCCATCATCCAGAACAACATGGAGGAGCCCTTTTACCGTCTTCTAGGCAATCAGGACGGCGTGAATCCGGGCGGACGGACCGCTTTCGTGCGGCGGCTGAATGAAAAATTTGCCGCGTATGCCAGGAGCACGGAGAATTTTTATATCAATGATATCAACTACCAGTCCGCCGCCTTCGGGCTGGACGCCTGGTCGGACCCGTTTTACTGGCACATGTACAAATATGCGCTGTGCCTGAAGGCGATCCCATGGCTTGCGCTGAACGTGTCCAACATCATAAAGTCCATTTTCGGAAAGAACAAAAAGTCTCTGGTTTTGGATCTGGACAACACGCTCTGGGGCGGCGTCGTCGGCGACGACGGCGTGGAGAACCTGCAGATCGGACAGGAGACCTCCATGGGGCAGGTTTATTCGGAATTTCAGTCCTATGTGAAATCCTTAAAGGATATCGGGATCATGTTGAATGTGGATTCCAAAAATGAGGAGGAGAACGCGCTGGCAGGGCTGAATCATCCGGACGGCATCCTGAGGCCGGAGGATTTTATTCTGATAAAAGCCAACTGGGAGCCGAAAAGCGAGAATATTCTGACAATAGCGAAGGAATTGAATATTTTGCCGGACAGTCTGGTGTTTGTGGACGATAATCCTGCGGAGCGGGAGATCGTGCGGACCCAGGTGGAAGGGGCAGCGGTCCCGGAGATCGGTTCGCCGGAGCAGTATATCCGCGTTCTGGACCATAACGGTTATTTTGAAGTGACTTCCCTTTCCGAGGACGACCGGAAGCGGAATGAGATGTATAAGGCCAATGCCCTGCGTGCGGCGCAGCAGGCCAGCTTCACGGATTATGGGGCTTATCTGGAATCCCTGCGGATGAAGGCGGTGATCCGTCCCTTTGAGGCGCTGTATATGGCGCGGATCGCCCAGCTCACCAACAAGAGCAATCAGTTTAACCTGACGACCAGGCGTTATACTCAGGCGCAGATCGAAGAGGCGGCGCAGGATCCTGCCTGCATTACCCTGTACGGCAAGCTTGAGGACAAGTTCGGGGACAACGGCGTGGTGACGGTCCTGATCGGGCATGAGGCAGGCAAAGCCCTTCACCTTGACCTATGGCTGATGAGCTGCCGCGTCCTGAAGCGGGACATGGAATACGCCATGATGGATGTGCTGGTTGAAAAGTGCAGGGAGCGCGGCATCCGCACGATCTACGGTTACTATTATCCTACCGCGAAAAACGGGATGGTGCGGGATTTCTACGGGCTGCAGGGTTTTGAAAAGATCCGGGAAGACGAAAACGGTGCCGTGTGGAAGTTTGAGATCCCGGACGCCTATGAAAAGAAGAACCATTACATTGAAATAGAAGAATGAAAAAATGGAGGAGATCATGACAAGAGAAGAAGTTTACGAAACCTTAAACGGTGTATTCCAGGACGTGTTTGATGATGAGAGCATTACGGTGAATGATGAGACCACTTCCGATGACATTGACGGCTGGGATTCCCTGGAGCACATCAACCTGATCGCCGCGGTGGAGCAGGAATTCGGCGTAAAGTTCAACATGGGCCAGGTGGTTTCCATGAAGAACGTGGGAGAAATGGTGGATATCATTTTAAGCCAGATCGACTGATATCTTCCTGAAGGAAAGGAACGGAAACGTTGAGTATCACATCCTTTTATTTTCTGCTTTTCTATGCGTGTGTCCTGCTCATCTATTATATCGTGCCGAAAAAAGGCCAGTGGGTGATCCTCCTTCTGGCCAGTATTCTTTACTATCTTTTTTCGGATAACGGTTTCCTGATCTTTTATCCGGTTGCCGCCGTGCTGGCCTGCTACGTGGGGATCCACCGGATGGTCCGGGTGAAGGAGCATGCGGATGAGCTGAAGGCGCAGGGACGGGATCCGGAGCGGATGCGGAGGCGGGCGCTCATCGGCGTGATCGTAGTCAACGTCGGAGCGTTATTTTTACTGAAATATATCAATTTCGGGATCAATACGATAAACGGGGTATCCTCTCTTTTCGGCGGGAGCTCAGAACTGCTGAAGCATCTGGACTGGCTGGCGCCGCTCGGCATCTCCTATTATTCCCTCACGCTCATCGGCTATGTGGTGGATGTGTACTTTGAGATCGCAGAGCCTTTGAAAAATCCGGGAAAGCTGGCTCTTTACGGGATGTTTTTCCCCTGTATGCTTTCCGGGCCGATCCTGCGCTACAGAGAAGACGGGGATCAGCTTTATGAGCCGCATCCTTTTAACTATGTCCAAGTGACGCGGGGCATGCAGCGGATGTTGTGGGGCTTTTTCAAGGTGCTGGTCATTTCCGAGCGCATGGGGCTGATCGTGGATACCGTATATGGAAATGCGGCGCAGTACCCGGGGCTTTATATCTGGATCGGCACCGTGGCCTTCGCTTTCCAGCTGTATACCAATTTTTCCGGTGGGATGGACATTTCGCTGGGGATCGCACAGACCTTAGGGCTGAGGCTCCCGGAAAACTTTGAGCGGCCGTTTTTTTCAAAGACCATTTCCGAATACTGGCGCAGATGGCACATCACCCTCGGCGTGTGGATGAAGGATTATGTGTTTTACCCGATCCTGCGTTCCTCCCTGTTTACAAAGCTGGGAAAGAAGCTGCGGGCAAGGTTCGGGAAAAAGAGGGGAAAGCAGCTCACCACTTTTGCGGGGATGTTCCTTCTCTGGTTTGCCGTAGGCATCTGGCATGGCGGGGACTGGAAGTATGTGATCGGTTCCGGCCTTCTGCACTGGGCATATATCGTCTGCGGGGAGCTGCTCGGCCCTGTATACGCGAAGGGGATGGCGAAGCTGGGGATCGATCCTAAGGCGAAATGGGTGGACCGCCTGCGGGTGCTGCGCACCTTTTTCCTGGTGAACATCGGTTTCGTGTTCTTCCGGGCGGACAGCACGGGCGCTGCGCTGTCCATGCTGAAGGAAGCGGTCTCTGTCTTCAATCCGGGCATCCTCATAGACGGTTCGATCTTCACGCTGGGGCTTGACTGGATCGAATTTACCATCGCTGTGGTGTCCCTTCTGATGCTGCTTGCGGTGTCCTTGATGCAGGAGAAGGGTTCTGTGCGTGAGAGGATCGGAAAAAAGAGCCTGCCGGTGCGGTGGGTCATCTGGTATGCGCTGCTGTTCTATGTGATCCTGCTGGGAAACTATGGGCCGGATTACAGCGCGGCGGAATTTATCTATCAGGGGTTTTAAAAAGGAAAAAGGTAAAGCTATGGACAAGATTGCGGTTCTGATACCCTGTTATAATGAGGAAAAGACCATCGAAAAGGTGGTAACGGACGCGAAGAAGGCGCTGCCGGATGCGGTGGTCTATGTGTACGACAACAATTCCACCGACCGTTCCGCCAAGCTAGCGGAAAAGGCCGGCGCGGTGGTGCGCCGGGAGAGAAAGCAGGGAAAGGGAAATGTCATCCGCCGGATGTTCCGGGAGATCGACGCCAGATGCTATATCATGGTGGATGCGGACGATACCTATCCGCTGGAGTGTGCCGGACAGATGGCGGACAAGGTCCTGCTGGAGGATTCCGATATGGTGGTGGGAGACCGGCTGTCCTCCACATATTATGAGGAAAACAAGAGGCCTTTTCACAATATGGGAAACAGCCTGGTGAAAAAGAGCATCAACCTGCTGTTCCATTCCGAGATCCAGGACATCATGACCGGTTACCGCGCCTTCAGCTATCAGTTCGTAAAGAGCTTTCCCGTGCTTTCCAAGGGCTTTGAGATCGAGACGGAAATGACCATCCACGCGGTGTATAACAATATGCAGGTGGACAACGTGGTGGTGGATTACAGGGACCGGCCGGAGGGCAGCGAATCCAAGCTCAACACTTATTCGGACGGGATACGGGTGCTTGGGACCATCATGAAGATGTTCAGGCAGTATAAGCCGCTGACCTTTTTTTCCGGGCTTGCGATATTGCTGACGGTGATCTCGGCGGCTTTTTTCATCCCAGTTCTGGTCGCTTTTGTGGAGACCGGGATGGTGGCCAAGTTCCCGACCCTGATCGTCTGCGGTTTTGTGGAGATGGCGGCGATCCAGTCCGTCTTTTCAGGGCTGATCCTGCATAACCTGGGCGTGAAGGAACGGCGGGATTTTGAGATGAGACTGTATGAGATCCAAAGCAGAAGTACGAAAGATTGACCGCAGCTGATCTGTAGGCAGCGAGAGAGAAAATACGGGTAGAAAAATGCTGAAAAAAATACGGAAAAAAGAATATCTGGCGCTGGGCGGCGTGCTTCTTGTTTTTTTGCTCATGTCGCTGTATAAACTGACGGATACTCCGCTCTGGTATGACGAAACGATCGAATTCTATTATTCCAAATATCTGACCGGACAGATCCGCGGTGTCAGCCTCTGCAATAATCTGTACGAGCGGCTTCTGACCAACAGCTTTCAGCCGCCGCTTTATAACCTGATCATGCATGTATGGCTGATGTTCGGAGAGTCTGAATGGTGGTTCCGTTTCAGCGGCGTGGTATTCGGCCTGCTGGGAATGCTGGGGCTGTATGCCTGTGTAAAACAGTTCGCGGGATGGCAGACAGCAGCGCTTTCCGTGTTCGTCAGTTCTTTTGTTTACGAATGGATGTATTATGTGAAAGAAGCAGCGGAATATAACATGATGATCATGCTGCTGTACTGGCTTTTATATCTTTACTTTCGGACATTTCGGGATCTGACGCTGAAGAATATCGGATGGTTCACTGCGGTCTCGGTGGTGCTTCTCTATACCCAGTATGGTTCCGTGCTCGGGATCCTGCCGCTGGCGGTCAGTCTTTTTGTCCGGGCATGGAATCTGGGAAGAAAAAAGCTGTGCAAAAAGATCGCCCTGGTCTACGGAGTGACGGCGGCCGCCGCCGGACTGCCGCTGTATTTTCTGCTGTTCCGTATCCAGCTGCAGATGAATCAGAGCGTAAACTACTATACAGTGGCTTTTGAGAAAAATAATATTGTTTATGATTTTTTCCAGATGCTTCTCACTACCGCCCAGTGGCTGTTTACAGAATCTAAGACCAGATTTGAACTGGAATTTGCGCTCGCCCTTCCGGTTGCCGCAGCGATCGCCGTCCTTTCCATACATTTTCGGAAAAACAGTGAATTTACATATTATCTTGTCAGCTGCACCGCAGTCTGGGTGATCTATTATGCGCTTGTCCGCTCCGGGATCTATGCCTATGGAGATTTCGGAAACCGCTACAGCCTGTTCCTGCTTCCCATATGGACCGTTCTGATCGTTTATCTGGGCCATGAGGCCTTCTGTACGGTAAAAATGAGGAATTTTCCCCATAAAAAGCTTATGCTGAAGGGGATGCTGGGGCTGCTTCTCGCGGTTCAGCTGGGCTATTGCGCATATGGTTTTTACCGGGTCAGCATTTTCGATGTCAAAAGTGATACCAGGAGCGTGGTAAGGCTCTGGTATGAGCTGGAGGGATATGAAGTCCCGACCTATGTCGCTTTCGGTGAAGCGCCTAGCTTTACCTACTACCTGACGCATGACAGCCGCTTCCGGGAAGAATACTGGGACGATATTGTATTTGAATATGAAAATGTGGAAAATAAATATGGACCAGAGAAGTATTGGGAATATATCAACAATGCATATGACGGGAATCTGCCGGACCATTTTTATCTGTCGATCGGACATGAGAATACGTTAACGGAAGCGCTGCGGGAGCATGGCTATACGCTGGAGGAAAAATTCCTGACGAATACGATCCTGTTTGAGGTGACAAAATACGATTGACTGAAAAAATAGCTTTAGAAGCGATGAAATCCTGATTAAGATTTTATGAATGTTATTGAACTGCTCAGAGAGTTGGAATATACTGTATCTTGAAATTGATCTGAAAATGATGGTAAGGCAGACAGCAGGAGGCTAGAGGATGAAACTATATGGGAAGAAGATCCGGAGACTGTTGGCGATTCTGTGTATCGTGACAATGGTGCTGTCCGCGTGCGGCAGCAGGACGGAGATAACGGAACAGGAAACGGGCACAGAGGAAGATCTTCAGGCGCGGATCCAGGCCCTGGAAGAGGAAAATGCCCAACTGAGGGCTCAGCTGGAACAGTATACCGGAACGGAGCCGCAGCCGTCTGAGTCTCAGACAGGAGAAACCGAATCTGCATCAACAAAGCCCGAAGAAACGGAAACGGCACAGGAGACGGAAACACAGGCAGTGGAAGAACCCCCGCAGGAAGACAGGCTGAACATTGTAGTTTTCGGAGACAGTATCTGGGATATGGACAGAACCGAGACGGGCATTGCGGCCCAGGTTGCAGGGTATATGAATGCAAATGTCTATAATTGTGCGATCGGCGGAACCAGAGCTACTCTTAAACCGGGCGAATCAGATGTGAATTATGATACCTGGGATTCCACTTCGCTGACGGGGATGTGTTATGTGATGCGCGGGATGGTAGATACGAACTTTCTGGAAGGCTATCCTGCCGGAGGCGTGATCCGAAATGTGAACCCGGCAGCAGTGGATTATTATATCATTGCTTATGGCCTGAACGACTATTTTTCAGGTGCTCCGATCTCTGTATCTGATGGCGATACTTTTGATCCGCATGGCTACACTGGGGCGCTGAATAATGCACTGGAATTGCTGAAGGGTGCGAGCCCGAACGCGAAATTCCTGCTCATTTCACCGACTTACTGCCAGTTCTATGAGAATGGTTACATGGTGACAGACAGTAATATGAAGAATTACGGTCAGGGTACGCTTTCCGATTATGCGAATGCTTGCCGGAATGTGGCAGAGATGAAGCAGACGCTGTACATTGACGCCTACAGCACGATGGGGATCAATGGCTACACTGCAGAGGAATATCTGGAGGATGGCGTTCATCTGACGGAAGCGGGAAGAACGCTCTATGCCAGGGCGGTGTCCAGCTGTCTGAAGTATGGTAAGCCTGGAGAGGTATCCGGCAATTCTGTTTATTATTGATATTACAGTACAGATAGTAAAGAGGACATGATAATGACGGGATTCATGTCCTCTTTCCGGTTCTGTTACAATGAAAAGAAGAAAGGAACCGACAATATGGCGTCCGATAACAATTGCACCACCTGCCTCTACTATCTCTACGATGACGAATATGAAGAATACATCTGCGATATGGATATGGATGAAGACGAGTATGTCCGCCTGATCTCGGACAGCCACTACGAGTGTCCCTATTACCGCAACGGCGATGAATACAGGGTTGTAAGAAAACAGATGTGAAGCGAAGGTATTGTGGAAGGGGAGATGGCCATGGAATGCATCAGTATCAGCTTCCGGTCGGCGCCGGAGGAGATCCGGAAGCGCTTTGCCTTCCCGGCGGGGGAAGAGGGAACGGGAGAAAGGGAAGCACTTCTGGAAAAACTGGGAGAAGCGGTGCTGCTTTCCACCTGCAACCGGACGGAAGTCTACGCGGCGGGGGAAGGAAGCTTCTTGCTGATGGAAGAGCTGTTGGCGCAGAAAAGCGGCATGCCCGCCGCGGAGGTCCGGCGGATCACAAAGCGTTTTTCCGGTAAAAAAGCGTATGCTCACCTGTACCGGGTTTCCTGCGGGATGGATTCCATGGTGGTGGGAGAGGACGAGATCCTGGGACAGGTCCGGACAGCCTATGTGTTTTCTTGGGAGCGGGGCAGATGCGGCTATGAGCTGAACGCTGCTTTTCAGGGCGCTCTTTCCTGTGCTAAGAAGATCAAAACAAAAACTCTTCTTTCCAAAACCTCAGTTTCTGCAGCGACCCTTGCCTGTGCGGAGATCTTCCGGTTTGAAAAGCTTCACAGGGAAGAAACCGGGGAAGATCTTCAGGCCCTTCTCATCGGGGGGAGCGGGAAGATGGGTGGAATCGTGCTGAAAAACCTGCTGGGACGGGAGGGCATCCATGTGTATGCCACACGCCGGACCCACGGGCTTGGAGAGCGGGAAGGGGGCAGGCTGTCCATTGTGGATTACCGGGACAGATACCTTTTCCTGGAGCGGGCGGATGTGATCGTATCCGCCACAGAAAGCCCCCATTATACCCTCACGTCGGGGGAAACGCGGGATCGTCTTCTCCGGTCCGGACTGGAGAAAAAGCACCTGTTTATCGATATCGCAGTTCCGGCGGATATCGACCGGGAGATCGCTTTCCTTCCTGGCTGCCGGGTGGTCGGGATGGACGATTTTGAAGAGCTGGCAAAGGAGAACAACCGCAGGAAGCAGCAGGCGGTCCTGGATGCGGGGCAGCTTCTGGAAGAAGAACTGGAGGAGCTGTACAAGGCGCTCCTGTTTCGGGAAACAGCCGGGGAGCTGGACCGGATTCGGGAACGGTTTGCTGGATATTCCGTTGACCGTTTTCTGTTTTATCTGAAGGACAGGCTGGATGCGGCGTCACTGAAGGCGGTCCTGGACGCGCTGCGGAAGGAAGATTGATATGGCGTATTTTCCCTTTTACATAAACATCGAAAGAAAACGGGGCGTGGTGCTGGGAGGCGGCAGGATAGCGGCCGGAAAGATTTCAGCCCTGCTCCCCTTCTCCCCGGAGCTTATCTGCATCGCGCCAGTCATCTGCGGGCAGATCGAGCGCATGGCGCAGGAGCGGGAGGAAGTTTCCCGAAAGGAGGACGGGGAAAGGCCGGGCAGTCTGCATCTGATCCGACGCGAGGCTCGAAAAGAGGATCTGGAAGGCGCTTTTTTCGTCATCGCGGCCACGGATCAGAAGGAAACGAATGCCTGGGCGGCAAAGCTGTGCCGGGAAAAGGGGATTTTGATCAATGCGGTGGATGACCGGAAAAACTGCACATTTTATTTTCCTGCCCTGGTACACAGCGGCCCGGTGACCATCGGGATCTCCACGGGCGGCTGCAGCCCGGCGGCGGCCTCATGGCTGCGGAAGGAAACGGAACGGATCGTCCCGGCGGGGATGGGAAACGCGGTAGAGCGGATGGGAAAGCTCCGGGAGCGTGTGCTGGAATATATTCCAGGAAATCTTCTGGATCAAAAAGACCGGGCGGCAGTACTTAAAAAGCTGTTTACCTATTGCCGGGATAAGGATTTCCTGCTGGAGGACGGAGAACTGGAGGACGTTCTGGAAGCGCTCCTGCAGGAGCATTTCCGGAAAGGATGAACGGGAAAGGCAGAGAAAAAATGGGCGGAAGAAAACTTAGGATCGGTACGAGGGGGAGCCGCCTGGCGCTGGCGCAGACGGATCTGGCAGCCAAAGCGCTTCATGCGGCCTGGCCGGAGCTGGAGACGGAGATCGTGATCCTGCGCACCAAAGGGGATCAGGTGCAGGACAGACCGCTTTCCCAGGTGGGGCAGAAAGGCGTGTTCGTATCGGAATTTGAAACCGCACTCCTGGAGGGAAGGATCGATCTGGCTGTGCACAGCGGGAAGGACCTGCCCGTGCGCCTTGCGGAGGGGCTGGACATCCTGGCAGTGCTCCCCAGGGCGGATGTCAGGGATGTGCTGGTGCTTCCGAGGCGGAGCGGCACGCCGGGGATTGGCTGGGAGCGCGCTTTCGCTTCCTTCCCGGAGGGAGCCGTGATCGGGACGGGAAGCCTGAGAAGACGGTTGTATGGGAAACGCCTCGCGCCGCAGGCTTCCTTTCAACTGATCCGCGGAAATGTGGATACCAGGCTGAAAAAGCTGGAGGACGGCGGGTATGATGGGATCATCCTGGCCAAAGCCGGGCTGGACCGGCTGGGGATCCCGGAACGGGAAGGGAAACGTTTTATCTTTCTTCCCATTCCTGTGGACCGGTTCCTTCCAGCCGCCTGCCAGGGGATCATCGCTGTGGAGGGCCGCCCGGACAGAAACGGGAGGCTGGCAGGGGCGATCGACGATCGCCTGACGCGGCTGGCATTTGAGACGGAGCGGAGAGCCCTGCGCGATTTCGGGGCGGACTGCAGCGCTCCGGCCGCGGCGTACTGCCGTGCGTTTATGCCGGGGCAGCTCAGGCTGTCCGTGATGTATGGAGGGCGGGAGCTGTCCAGGACAGCTCCGGAAGAAGAACGTTTTGCGCTGGCGGATTCGCTCTGTGCACAAGTAAAGAAAACAGAGTATCAGGATGAGGCAGACAGATGAGCGCGGAAATGGAAAACAGGAGCGCAGAGATGGGGAAAAAGAAACCGGAAACAGAAGGAAGAGAGGGAAAGGTCTGGTTGGTCGGCGCGGGCTGCGGGGGACCGGAGCTGATCACTGTGAAGGGCCTTGCCCTGCTGCAAAGCTGCGATGTGCTGCTGTATGACAGCCTTTTGGCAAAGGAGCTTCTGAGGCAGACACGACCGGACTGCGAGCGCATCGATGTGGGAAAACGATATGGGAAGCGGGCCGTCTCCCAGGAGGAGATCAATGCGTTGATGATCCGGAAGGCACGGGAGGGAAAGATGGTCGTCCGCTTAAAGGGCGGAGACCCTTATGTGTTCGGACGGGGAGGGGAAGAAATGCTCGCCCTGATGGAGGAAGGGATCGCCTGCGAGGAGGTGCCCGGCATTTCTTCCGCCTTTGCCGCGCCCGCTGCGGCGGGGATCCCGGTCACGCACCGGGGGCTGAGCCGTTCGGTGACGGTCCTGACGGCCTCCAGCCTGACGGATGGCGCAGAACGGCTGACGGAGACGGATTACGAGGCGCTTGCCCGCCTGTCCGGCACGCTGGTCATCCTGATGGGCATGCATCATCTGGAGGAGCTGACGGACCGGCTGACGCGGGCGGGGATGCCGCCGGACCTTCCGGCTGCGGTGGTGATGGAGGGTGCGACGGACCGCCAGAGATGGGTGCGAGCACCTATCTCAGAGCTTGCCGGGGCAGCGCGGCAGGCCGGCCTGAAAGCGCCTGCGGTCATCGTGATCGGAAGAACGGCGGCGCTGCGGCTTGCGGTCTTAACAGGCCCCCTTTCCGGCATCCGCATCGGCGTGACCGGAACAGAAGGGTTTGCGGGCAGGCTTGCGGAAGCGCTCCGCAGGCAGGGCGCGCATACGGTGGATCTGAGCTTCCTTGAGACCGTATCCACGAAGGAGCCCCTTTCGGACTTCTCCCCTTTTTCCTGGCTGGTATTCACCAGTCCCAACGGGATAGTCCTTTTTCTGGAAAAAATGAAAAAGGAACGCCGGGATCTGCGCAGTCTGGCCGGAAAGAAAATCGCTGTCATCGGGCCGGGAACGGGGGATGCGCTGGAGAAGTCCGGCATCCTTTATGACCTCATGCCGGCTATTCATGACGCCGGGCATCTGGGACAGGCGCTGGCGGAAAAGATGAAAGCGGGAGAAAAGGCGCTTCTTCTGCGCTCCGGGCTGGGAAGCCCAGCGCTTACGGATGCGCTTTCGCGGGCGGGAAGAGAGTATCTGGAATTCCCCCTTTATGAGCTCAGGGAAAATCCCGAAAGACGCGCGGCGGCTTTTCACCGGCTCGAGGAAGGACATTTGGATTACCTGCTCTTTGGAAGCGCGTCCGGCGTCCGGAGCTTTCTGGACGGATTTTGGACGGACGCGGAAGGGACTGCTCCGGCGGACAGGATAACGCCCGGGAAAGGATGCCCGCCCCGCATCGGCTGTATCGGACCCCAGTGCCGCCTGGCCTGGGAGCAAAATAGAAAGCGGGCCGGACAGCCTCTGCCGGAGGCTTTTACGGCAAAGGAGTTCAGCATAGACGGTCTAGTAAGGGCGGTGATCCTGGACCGGGAAAGAAGGAATGGAGAGTAACATGCAGAGATTTCGAAGACTGAGAAAAAACGAGACCATCAGAGGCCTGATGCAGGAAACCAGGCTTCATCCCAGGGATTTTATCTATCCCATTTTTGTAGAGGAGGGGGAAAATCTGGAAAATCCCGTGGCGTCTATGCCCGGCGTGTTTCAGTATTCCCTGGACCGGCTGGACGGCATTCTGGAAAAAGTGCGCAAAAGCGGCATTTCCGGTGTCCTGCTGTTCGGCATCCCCGCCCATAAGGATGAACTGGGAAGCCAGGCCTATGCGCCGGACGGGATCACCCAGCGGGCGGTGCGGAAGATCAAAAAGGATTATCCGGAAATTTACTGCATCGTGGACGTCTGCCTGTGCGAATACACCTCCCACGGCCACTGCGGCGTGGTGGAGGGGGACTGCATCCTGAACGACGAGACACTGCCGCTCCTTGCGAAAATGGCGGTGAGCCTGGCGCAGGCCGGAGCCGACATGATCGCGCCCTCTGATATGATGGACGGGCGGGTGGAGGCCATCCGGGCGGCCCTGGACGAAAACGGATTTCAGGATATCCCGATCATGGCCTACAGCGCGAAATTCGCTTCCGCTTATTACGGCCCGTTCCGGGAAGCCGCCCATTCCGCGCCCGGCTTCGGCGACAGGAAGAGCTACCAGATGGATCCCGCAAACGGACGCGAGGCCATCCGGGAGATCGGGACAGATATTGAGGAAGGGGCGGATATCGTTATGGTCAAGCCGGCCCTTGCCTATCTGGATGTGCTCAAGGAAGCCTCCCTCACCTTTGAC
This sequence comes from Candidatus Eisenbergiella merdipullorum, assembly GCA_019118445.1. Classification (GTDB taxonomy): domain Bacteria; phylum Bacillota; class Clostridia; order Lachnospirales; family Lachnospiraceae; genus Eisenbergiella; species Eisenbergiella merdipullorum. The sequence continues at coordinate 57,416 of DWYY01000124.1, forward strand.
CTGCCGCTGGCTGTTTATAATGTGAGCGGGGAATACGCCATGGTGAAGGCGGCTGCGGCAAACGGCTGGATCGATGAAAGGAAGATCGTGACCGAGAACCTGACGGCCATGAAACGGGCGGGGGCGAAAGTCATCATCACTTACCATGCCCTGGACATGGCGGCATGGCTTGGATTTGTTGGAGGTTAAAAATGCAGACAAGATCGGAACAGCTATATGAAAGAGCGTGCAAAAGGATGCCCGGAGGTGTGAACAGCCCGGTGCGTTCTTTCCGTTCGGTGGGGAAAACTCCTTTTTTTGTGGAGAAGGCGGCGGGGGCTTTCCTGATCGACGCGGATCACAACCGGTATCTGGATTATGTATGCTCCTGGGGACCGGGAATCCTGGGTCATGCCCATCCGGCAGTCATTGAAGCGGTGCGCATGGCCTGTGAAAAAGGGCTGACTTTCGGAGCACCCACCGAAAAAGAAGTGGAGCTTGCAGAGCTGGTGAATCGGTGCGTCCCTTCCATGGAAATGATGCGCCTTGTCAGCTCCGGGACGGAAGCCTGCATGAGCGCGATCCGGGCGGCGAGGGGATTCACCGGGAGGGATAAGATCATCAAGTTTGAAGGATGCTACCATGGTCACTCCGACGGCCTTCTGGTAAAGGCGGGGAGCGGCCTTATGACGGAATCCATTCCGGACAGCGCGGGCGTGCCCGAAGGCTATGCGGAAAATACCCTGCTCGCCGTCTACAATGATGTGGAAAGCGTGTCCCGCCTGTTCGATGCGAACAAAGACCAGATTGCCTGCGTCATCGTGGAGCCCGTAGCGGCAAACATGGGCGTGGTGCCTCCGGCAGAAGGATTCCTTTCCTTCCTGCGGGAAATTACGGAAAAAAACGGCGCGCTCCTGATCTTTGATGAAGTGATCACAGGCTTCCGCCTGGCCCTGGGAGGGGCGCAGGAATACTACGGCATCCGTCCGGATCTCTCCACCTTAGGGAAGATCCTGGGAGGCGGCATGCCCCTCGCGGCTTATGGCGGACGCAAGGACATCATGAGCTGCATCGCCCCCCTCGGCCCGGTCTATCAGGCTGGCACCCTGTCCGGAAACCCTGTCGCGGTGACCGCAGGCCTGGAAACCCTCCGCCAGCTCATCGCCCATCCGGAGATCTATGAGGAGATTGACCGGAAAGCCCGGAAGCTGGAAGAAGCCTTCCGGGAGAGTGGCCTTACCGTCAACCGCGTGGGTTCCCTTCTTTCCTGTTTTTTCACCAGAGAGCCGGTTACGGATTACCGTTCGGCGCTTGGATCCGATACGAAGGCATTTGCCGCTTATTTTTCCAGCATGCTGGAGCGGGGCATCTATGTGGCACCCTCTCAGTTTGAGGCCATGTTCGTCTCCGCAGCCCATTCCGATGAGATGATCGAACGCACCTGCAGGGCTATCCGGGAATCTGTGTGAACCGTCAATGCCGCCGGAGCCGGACGCTCCAGCGCCGAACGCTCTGGAGCTGAATGCTCCAGCGCAGGCATTTCGTTTTGGTTCGCTCTGCCCGTCCGTTTCGGTCAGACCATTGTTTTCCAGAAGCCATGCAGGTTGCAGTAGGCGTAGGCGGCTTTCGGCGCGTCGCCTTCCTCCAGGGTGAAGTGCACCACTGGTTCCTGCCCCGGCGCCATACCGGCGCGATAGGTCCGGCCGTTTTTCGTGCTCAGGCCAACCCAGCCGATGCTGTGCTCCTCGCTCATGGGATGGAAAATGCTTCCCACCTTTACCGTCACCCTCTGCCCATCCATTTCCACTACGGGCAGATGCTTTTCTCCGGCGGCTGCGCCGCTTTCTGTGGTATGTGGAACAAGCGGCTCAAAGGGGTGGCAGCAGTCCGGAAGCGCGGCGTCCACCACGCCCTCCAGCGCTTCCAGAAGGACGGTCCTGTTTTTGTCTGTGAGAAATACGGGTTCCTGTTTCATTGTTTCCTCCAATCTTTTCTGCCGTGGAATGCGGCTTTGCCTTTTTTGTTTGTTTTTCCTTTTTATTTTCCCGTTAATGCCGGGATTTTATGCAGAGAAGCGCTTTTCGTAAAAGAACTGCTTCTGGGCGGAGAAAGAGGTGATTTTAAGTATGGAAAATGATATTCTGTTCAAAAATGAAACCTGTATATTTTCCTATCGGACAGGCGGAATACTGGTACATGATGGAAAAATCCTCCTTCAAAAACCGCAGAATGACGATTATGCCATCGTCGGCGGGCATGTCGCGGCGATGGAAACGACAGAGCAGACTTTGAAACGTGAATTTGAAGAAGAGATCAGGGTAGATATTTTGCAGGCAGAGCTTCCTTCGCGGGCAGCATGCAGATGCGGAAAAAAAGTATTGTCAGGATCGCCTTCAGGTGCTATACTGGGACAAACAAAGAACAGGAGAAAAGTGCCGCAGGCGAACGGTTCCGAATCGTGTGAACGGTTCTGCCGGGCATTTTAACAGGAAGAATGTACAGGATTCATACCTTACAGCTTCACAGGGACGACGATTGTCAGCGCCTGTATCCGTGATCTGATTTTGCAAAAAATCATCACAGGTACAGACGCTTTTCGTGCTGTACCTGTGTGGCAGAGCTTTTTACGGGCCGGGTCCGCACAGTATAAACTGCGGGCCCGGCCCTTTTTGTATGGTGCGCCTTGAGGCGCAGATAAGGGGGTGATAGCATGCGGCATAAAGACGATGTCCATCCGGATTCCGAAAAAGCGAATCAGAAGTGCTGTATTTCACAGGGCGGCTCCCTGTCTGTAAAACAGGTAAAAGAAAGGACATTGAAAACATGAATGAAAAAATCATAAAAACACATGGCAGCATCCACAGGATCCGGAAGATGAGCGGCTTCTCCTTCCTCATCCTCCGCACGGCGCACCGGCTGATCCAGTGCGTCTTGGAACCGGAAAAATGCGAAATTTTCTCACCGGACGGCAGGCCGTGGAAAGAAGCGCTGAAGGAGGAAATGTGCATCCGCATGGAGGCTCTGGAGGTGGCGGAGCCGCGCTCCCGGACGGGCTGGGAATTACATCCCGTCCGCATCCGGATTCTGTCTGTCCCGGCGGAAGCGATGCCCGTGGTCATTCACGGGAAGGAAATCCCGGCTTCCCTGGAGACCATTCTGGATAACAGGCCGCTGACGCTCCGCAACGAAAGGGAGCGGGCTGTTTTCCGGATCCAGGACGCACTGGTGAGAGGCTTTACGGAATTCCTGCAGCAGCAGGATTTTGTGCAGGTCCACACGCCGAAGCTGGTCAGCCAGGGCGCGGAGGGCGGCGCCAATATTTTCCGGCTGGATTATTTCGGAAAGGAAGCATATCTGGCCCAGAGCCCGCAGTTTTACAAGCAGATGATGGTGGGCGTATATGAAAGAGTATTTGAGATCGGCCCTGTTTTCCGGGCGGAGAAACATGATACGGCAAGGCATCTGAACGAATATACCAGCGTGGATCTTGAAATGGGTTACATCGAAGGGTTCGAGGAGCTCTGCCGCATGGAGGAGGCAATGATCCGGCATGCGCTTGAGGGGCTGAAGGCAATCTGCAAAGAGGAGCTTGATCTTCTTCAGGTCCGCATTCCTCGGGTTGAAGCCATTCCGTTCATCCGTTTTCACGAGGCGAAGGAGCAGGTCGCGAAAAGGTACCACAGGCCCATCCGGGAAAAGGACGATCTGGACCCGGAGGAGGAAAAACTGCTGTGCCGGCTGATCGGGGAAGAAACGGGCAGCGAGTTTGTGTTCGTCACCCATTATCCCACGGCAAAGCGGCCGTTTTACGCCATGGAGGATGAGAAAGAACCACAGGTGACGAAGAGCTTTGATCTGTTATTTCGCGGGCTGGAGGTGACGACGGGCGGTCAAAGGATCCATACCTATGCGGATCAGCTTGCCAAAATGAAAGCCCGGGGAATGGATCCGGCGCATTTTGAAAGCTATCTGATGATCCATAAGGCCGGAATGCCTCCGCACGGCGGGCTTGGCATGGGATTGGAGCGGTTTACGGCCAGGCTCCTGGAACTGGACAATGTGCGCAGGGCCTGTCTGTTTCCCAGGGATATCCACCGTCTCATACCCTGAGGGAGCAAAGATATAAAAGAAATAAAAAGGAATAAAGGGAAAACCATAGAAAAAAAGGCAGTTTCAGGGTATAATATCAGCGGATGCCGCGCGTGGCGTGCCATCCGCTGCTGAAAGACGCCGCCGGAAGGGCGGAAGAAGGCTCCGGTTCCGGAAAAATGTCCGGGGCCGGAAAGATACTACAAAAAAGGAAAAAGACCATGATAAAAGTAACCTGGCTTGGAACGGCGTCCATCCTCATTGAAGCCTGCGGGCAGAAGCTTCTTTTTGACCCGTTTGTGGAGCTGGCCGGCGGAAGCAATCCGAATACCCTTGAGGATTTTGAAGGAGTGCGTGACATCTGCGTCACCCACGGCCATCTGGACCATCTTTTTTTCATACCGGAGCTGGTGGAGGGGCAGGACGCCACTGTGCACTGCCCCGCCGCCGCGGCGCGCACGCTGGAGAGATTTCTGGGGGATAACGGGAATGTCGTGCTCACCAGGCCGGGAGACGCATGGCATCTGGGAGAAATGAAGATCACGGCGTACCGGGGAAGGCATGTGGCCTTTTCCACTTCGCTCGTGCTGGGAAGACTTTTTTCGCCACAGATTTTCCGGAGACCGAAAAACCTGCTGTTTTTGGCATGGGCGCATCCGCGCTTCCGGGAACTCAAAGACACCCTGATCTATGAGATCGATGCGGAGGGTAAGAAGATCCTTTTACTGGGAAGTATGGCTTTGGATGAAAAGACCGGATATCCGCAGGGAGCAGATCTGCTCATCCTGCCCTATCAGGGAAAGCGCAGGCCGGAGGAAGCGGCATGTGAGATCGTAGATCGGCTGATGCCTAAGAGGATCCTGCTGGATCATTTTGACAACGCTTTTCCGCCCGCGTCGAGGGACGAGGACACGCGGCCCCTTTACAGGCTGCTTTCCTCCCGTTTCCCGCAGATCCAGGCAGTTAAGCCGAAAGCGGGCAAACCGGTCATGTTCTGAAGGATGATGAGGGGAAAAACGATGGTGCAAAAGAGGATCGAATATCTGGATGTTGTGAAGGTGATCGCCATTTTTCTGGTGGTGTTCTGTCATTTTGTGCTTCTGGCTCAAACCATTCCGGCTAATCTTTTCATGTCGGCATGCTGGTCGGGAGTTCCCCTGTTCTTTCTGGTGAACGGCGCGCTGCTTTTCACCAGACCGCTCAGCCTGAAAAAGCATATCCGCAAGACGCTGACCATTTATCTGGTTCTGGTCATCTGGCGTCTGATCTACCTGCTTTCTATCGGTGCGATCAACCATGTCCCGTCAGCCGGATTTGGAAAAAGCCAGATTCTCGTCTATCTGTTTGCTTTTGGCAGCCTGGAAGGGATCGGGACCGGACACCTCTGGTTTATCGAAGCCCTGCTGGCTGTTTATCTGCTGTTTCCTCTGTTCAGGGTCTGCTTTGATCTTCCGTATGGACGGAAACTGATCCTGTTTTTTGCCATATATGGCCTGCTCATGACGAATGGGATGACTGGGGCGCAGATGCTGCTGGACGGACTGACGGCGGCAGGATGGATCGGAAATGTTTCCCTGTCCTCCCTGGATGTGCTCAATCCCTTTGGGATCTATGCGAACATGCTGGGCTTTTTTCTGCTGGGGGCCTGGCTCCATACCGGTCCCGTCATCGGGAAAAGCATTCCCGCACAGCGCCTGACCGGCGTTCTTTTGGCCGCTGTCGGGCTTCCCGGCATCTGGGCCGTGAAATGGTATATGAGCGGCACCCCGGCCTGGGACGGCATCCTTCTGGCGGAAGGCTACCGCCATCTGCCCGTGATCCTTCTGGCGGTCGGCATTTTCCTGATCTGCCGTGATCTTACCATCAAAAATAAGGTTCTTTCCACAGCCGTGCGCGCTGTGGCTTCCAGAACCCTGGGTATCTATTACCTGCACTGGATCTTGGGCTGGCTTCTTGTGCCATATATGGCGCTTCTTCTCCCGCGCTTCAGCGTTGCGGCCAATACGGTTAAAACTATAGCTCTCATTCTCCCTGCCCTGCTAGTGACCTTCCTCCTGGAAAAGATCCCGTTGGTACGGAAGCTGGTGACGGGGTGAAGGGGCGGAGCAAATGATGCTTTTTCTTCATGAAGCAAGTCGAGATTCTCTTCACGGCGGGATGCAGTGATCCATTCCGCGACGTCTTCACCAGTGTATAAATTGTTCTGTTCACCAGCGCCGGATCTCCAGTGGAAACACCGAGAGCAGCACGGATATTTTTAGGTATAGTTACCTGTCCCTTAGCCATAACCTTTGCATCATTTATCAGAATATCAGACATAATATAATACCTCCAATTCAATTTAAAAGTAGGGAAATCGGATTTCCCTGCTTTCTGTGTATGCAGCAAAAGGAAAAGTGTTAAGAGAGCTTGACATGATACGAAGGGAGAACGAGATGGATATTCAGACTTTTTTTCAGTTAAATTACGGCGTCTATATCACCTCCACCCTGGACGGGCAGAGACCCGTGGGCTGCGTGACCAACAGCATCATGCAGATCACAGCGGAACCCGCTACATTTGCGGTGAGCGTCAGCCATGACAATTACACCCACGGATGCATTGAAAGGACGGGGAGGTTCGCCTTTTCCATTCTGGGAGAGAACACGGAGCCTGCGCTGATCGGTACGTTTGGCTTCCACAGCAGCAGGGACACGGATAAATTCCGGAATGTGCCTGTGAAGACTGCGGCGGGCCTTCCTGTGATCGCATCGGCCTGCGGCTATGTGATCTGCCGTCTGATAGGGGCGCTGGATGCGCCCACCCACACCATCTTTCTGGGGGAGGCGGAGGAAGCGGAGATCCTGAACGGTTCGCAGACTCCAATGACTTATTCCTATTATCACCGTGTCATAAAGGGAAAGGCGCCTAAGAACGCGCCCACCTGGCAGGATGAGAGGTAGGAAGGTGCCGTGCAGACGGGCAATACTGGCCCGGATTTCAAGAGAAGTCCGGGTCATTTTGTGTGTCCGGGCAAAAGTGCATGAAAGCTGGAATGGAAAATTGCCACCACAGGCTTTCTATGATAAAATATATGCGACGCATGGTTGGCCAGAAAGTGCGGCCTTGGTAAGAAGGTAAACCTGATTTAACATTTTGACAGCTCTATGTAACAAATAGCAGTTGCAGGATGCGCAGGTTTCCAGATAATATAAAAGGGTAAAGTGAAGCAGGCCTGCAGGCTTTACGAACAATTTGACATTTCAAGGATGTTGGCTTCACAACCCTGTATTCGCGTGAAAAACACGCAGAAGGGAAAGAAAAGATGGACAAACCGGTATTGGTAATTCTGGCAGCAGGAATGGGGAGCCGCTATGGCGGTCTCAAGCAGATCGATCCGGTGGACGAACAGGGCCACAAGATCATCGATTTTTCCATGTATGATGCGCTCAGAGCGGGGTTCCAGAAGGTCGTTTTCATTATCAAGAAAGAAAACGAGAAGGATTTCCGTGAGTGCGTTGGAGACAGGGTGAGCAGACACATGGAGGTGGAGTATGTTTTCCAGGAGCTTGCCAAAGTCCCGGAAGGCTTCCAGATTCCGGAGGGCAGAGTGAAGCCCTGGGGAACGGCACATGCGATCCTCTGCTGTAAGGACGTGATCAACGGACCGTTCGCGGTGATCAATGCGGATGATTATTATGGAAGAAGCGCCTATACCACGCTGTATCATTTCCTGACCACCCACAGAGACGATGAGAAATACCGTTATGCGATGGTCGGATATAAGCTTGGCAACACGCTGACGGAAAACGGATCAGTGGCCCGCGGTGTATGTGTGACCGATGAGAACGGTTATCTGAAGGAGATCGCGGAGCGCACGAAGATCATAAAGACGGCGGAAGGCGCGGCCTATACGGAGGACGACGGGGCGACATGGACGCCGCTGGCGCTGGATACCCTGGTATCCATGAACATGTGGGGCTTTTCTCCGAGCATCCTTGGGGAACTTGAGACTGCGGTCAGAGATTTCTTTAAAAATGAGGTGGAGAAGAATCCGTTAAAATCGGAATGCTTCCTTCCCATAGAAGTGGATAAGCTCCTGAAACAGGGCAAGGCGACCGTTGAAGTGCTTTCTTCCAGTGACAAGTGGTTTGGTGTCACCTACAAAGAAGACAAGCCTTTTGTGATGGAATCCATTGCCCGGCTGAAAGCGGAAGGCGTCTATCCAGAATATTTGTGGAAATAAAAAAGTCCGGAAAAATCCCGGGCAGACAGGAAGGAGCGCCTTTTTTGGCGCTTAGGATAGGAGGAAACCATGGCAATTTTAGTGACAGGCGGAGCCGGATATATCGGCAGCCATACGGTAGTGGAGCTTCAGAACGCAGGATATGATGTGGTAGTGGTGGATAACCTCTGTAATTCCAGCGAAAAATGCCTGCAGCGTGTGGAAATGATCACGGGGAAAAAGGTTCCTTTTTACAAGGCTGATATCCTCGACAGAGAGGCGCTGAACGCTATTTTTGATAAGGAAAAGATTGATTCCTGCATCCATTTTGCAGGATTGAAGGCGGTCGGCGAGTCCGTCGCAAAGCCGTGGGAGTACTATGAGAACAATATCGCGGGAACTCTGACCCTGGTGGATGTAATGCGCAAACACGGTGTGAAGAACATCATCTTTTCTTCCTCCGCGACCGTTTACGGCGATCCTGCATTCGTTCCCATTACGGAGGAGTGCCCTAAGGGACAGTGCACCAACCCTTACGGATGGACTAAATCCATGCTGGAGCAGATCCTGACGGATATCCAGAAGGCAGATCCGGAGTGGAATGTGGTGCTCCTGCGTTATTTCAATCCCATTGGCGCGCATAAGAGCGGTCTGATCGGTGAGAATCCAAACGGTATCCCCAACAACCTGATGCCTTACATCACCCAGGTTGCCGTGGGCAAGCTGAAAGAGCTCAGCGTGTTCGGAAACGATTATGATACGCCGGACGGAACCGGAGTGAGAGACTATATCCATGTGGTCGATCTGGCAAAGGGCCATGTAAAGGCACTCAAGAAGATCGAGGATAAATCCGGACTTTCCATCTACAACCTGGGAACCGGAAAGGGCTACAGCGTGCTGGATATCGTGAAAAACTTCGAGGAAGCCACGGGCGTGAAGATTCCTTATGTGATCAAGGGCCGCCGCCCCGGCGATATCGCCACCTGCTATGCGGATGCCAGCAAGGCAGAGAAAGAGCTTGGCTGGAAGGCTGAGTACGATATCAAGGATATGTGCGAGGACTCCTGGAGATGGCAGTCTAAGAATCCTAACGGATATGATGACTGAGCGGGAAAGATGCTGACAGCCCGGTTCCGCCGGGCTGTTATGGATGGGGTTACCATTCGCCGATCTGATTTAGCCATAAAAAGACGCTGCCGAGTTCTCACTTGGCAGCGTGAATTTTATACGTTTTCTTTAATAACTTATCTTTTTCATTTTCTGATTCGGCGATAGAAAATAATATTTTTTGTCAAAAAATTGATAATCTGCTGCGCTATATACATTTGGAGAAATTTCCTCCTGCTCAACCCCCGATTACTGTTTTACGCCACATAACAGAACATGAAGATGAAGTGGCAGATGCTCCCGGCCATCACGAACAGATGGAAGATTTCGTGGGAGCCGAAATATTTATGCCTGGCGTTGAAGAGCGGAAGCTTCAGCGCGTAGATCACTCCTCCTGCCGTATAGATCAGGCCTCCTGCCAGGAGCCAGAGAAAGGCGGCCCTGGGGAGAGTATTCCACAACTGTCCGAATACCGCGAGGCAGATCCAGCCCATGGCGATATAGATTACTGAGGAAAACCATTTCGGGCATGAGATCCACAGCGCTTTTACTGCCATGCCGAGGATGGCTATGCCCCAGACCACAGCCAGCAGTGTATATCCCAGCCTGCCGCCCAGCACCACCAGGCAGACCGGCGTATAGGAGCCGGCGATCAGCACAAAGATCATCATATGATCCAGCTTGCGGAAGATGCGCAGGATGCGGCCCCCTACGTTAATGGAGTGATAAGTCGCGCTTGCGCCGTATAACAGCACCATGCTTGCGATAAATACCACCATGGCAAAAAAGATGACGGGCTGTCCGGACAGGACTGCCTTGATCAAAAGCGGCGTGGATGCAAGGATCGCGAGCATCATGCCGATAAAATGGGTGATCGCGCTCCCGGGTTCTCTTATTGTAACACTCATAGTAACCTCCATTCCGGAGCGTCAGCGCAGGGACAGGCCGCACTGGCCTCCTTTGGCATAGATTTCCGGTCCATGCTGTCTGATCGGCGGCATGGGGAATCGGATATCACAAAATATACATATAAAATCACAACATATAGTTTTGAAAACTACTTGTTATATAATATGATACTATACCATATTATTTTCTGTGTCAACACGGAATATTCGTCAGACAGCAAACTTTTTTGCATATAAAAAGGGCCTGCTGATCTGTGCAGACCCTGTGGAAAGTCTGATATGAAAATGAGGATCGCTTCTCCGGCTTCCTGTAGACGTTCAGTCTTCTTCAATGATCTGAATTTCCAGATAATCGAAATCAATCTGTTCTACGAAGCTGTCCTGCAGGAAACGGGTTTTTCTGTGACGTTTGAAGTCGCTGATATTCGCATCCAGCCAGATCGGCTTCCCGAGGTCAAACTGATAGCACACCTCGTCAAGCGCCCGGAAGACCTTGTGCGTCCTGGTGTCGTCCGATGCATCGCAGACGACGGTGTCTCTAAGCATTCTGTTGTCCTTGAAAATCTTTGCCCATAAACGGAACATATCATTCTCCTTTATCTCCGGATTTATGCTGATATTATAGCAGATGAAAAGAAGGGAGACAAGGAGCATGGAACTATGGTATAATTTATATGGAAAAACTGACAGGGATGAGAACGAGGTAGACATGGAATTTGCAGTGGAAAAAGAAGATCAGGTTGACAGCTGGCAGGAGGCCATGCTGGTATACCATGCGGCGCTGAAGCAGATCAATACCAGGCTGGAGATACTCAATGATGAGTTCCAGCATGTACACCGTTATAATCCGATCGAACACATCAAATCAAGGATCAAAACGTCGGAAAGCATCGTAAAGAAGCTGAAGCGCTACGGGTATGAATCTACCATAGAAAATATGGTGAAGTATATTAACGACATAGCGGGCATCCGGGTGATCTGTTCCTTTACTTCGGATATTTACCGCATCGCGGATATCCTGCGGAGCCAGAATGATATCCGGGTCATCTCGGTAAAGGATTATATCAGGCATCCCAAGGAGAGCGGCTATAAGAGCTATCACATGCTCATTACGGTCCCGGTCTTTTTGTCCGACCGTATTGTGGATGTGAAGGTAGAAGTCCAGATCAGGACGGTCGCCATGGATTTTTGGGCGAGCCTGGAGCATAAGATCAACTATAAGTTTGAGGGAAAAGCGCCGGAACACATCAGGATGGAACTGGTGGAATGCGCGAAGATGGTTTCCAGACTGGATGACAGAATGCTCGCGCTGAATGAGGAAGTGCTCCATTTAAGCGAGGAGAGCGGCGGGGAACCGGCCAAAGAATGAATCCTCAGGGAGAAGGAAAAAGAAAATATGCATGGATGAACTGACGTCCGGCCGGAGGTAGATCCGGCCGGGCTTTTTTGTCACAAATGAGGAGTGCCCCGACACCTTGCGGCGCCGAGGCTATTATGAAAAAATTTATCTTTGTATGCTGCTTCGAAAGATCAGTTTCCTTCAACTGATGAATTCAGTATAACAGCCAAATGTGAATAAAATATGAACTCGATATGAATGCATAGTTAATTTTTATAAAAATAAAAAGCAGCAAAATATAAATTAGTGCAAAATACACAAAGGGGAAATGGAAACGGCAGTTGTAAAATGAACGGAATAATGCTAGAATGAAAAAAGTCGAAATATGTCTTTTGCGGGCATGATGCGGCAATAAAAGTGCCGCAGAAAGGATGCCCGTTTCAATGGGCTTTCCGGGAGAAGAGAAGCTTTCTGGCCGGATCATGGAAGATGGAGGATCAACATGGAGAATTACAGGGAACAAGGGGCGGGAAATCCGCACGGCTCCTGGGATGCGCAGGAAGCGAAGAGACTTAGGAACCAGCTTGTGGAATATGACGGCTATCTGCAGGAAATGCGGAAAGCCAATATGAAGAACGTGGAAACGCTGGATGTGGTACAGCGCTATACGGATAAGAGCGCTGCCGGGATCGCGACCCTTACCGAGGAGGGCGCCGCCGGGATGCAGAAGCTGGCGGAGGAGAGCCTGCAGGGCATCCAGCAGCTTGGCAGGGAATGCTCTTCGGGCCTGAGAAAATTTTCGGCGGCCGGGGAGGCCAGCCTGAACCAGGTGTCGCAGGAAGCGCAGGAAAAGATCAGGAGCCTTTCGGAAACGGGCCTGCAGCAGATGGACCAGGTGACCGGGGAGAGCAGGGAGCTGATCCGGAAACTTACGGAAGAGGGGCTTGCCAAGATACAGGAGGTCAACGACAGGAATCTGGAAGCTGCGAAACGGGTGGATGAGATCGGAAAGCTGCTGGAGGTCCAGACGGAAAATCTTCGTGAGATGCAGAAGCAGGCGGATGATTTCAATCATAAGGAAAATGTGAAGGTGTACAGAAACGTACAGGCCGTGGTGGTGGAAGAAGTCAAGAAGCAGACGCAGGAGCTGAAGGCGGCGGAAAAGGGAACAAAACTCCTGCTCGTTTTCACGCTGGCGGCTTCTCTCGTGAATGTGGCGCTGTTTATTCTGCAGATATTGGGAATACTTGGAATATGAGAATTGAGGAAAAGAAAAACAGAAAACAGGAATGGAAGCCGGGAAATATGCTGTATCCCCTCCCGGCCGTGATGGTGAGCTGCGCGGACAGAGAGGGCAATACCAACATCCTGACGGTCGCCTGGACGGGAACCGTTTGCACCAATCCGCCCATGCTCTCCATCTCTGTACGCCCGGAACGGTATTCCTGCCCTATGATACAGGAGACCGGAGAATTTGTGGTGAACCTGACGACGGAAAAGCTCGTCCGGGCGGCGGATCTGTGCGGGGTAAAGAGCGGCAGGGACGTGGATAAGTGGAAAGAAGCGGGCCTGACTCCCATGCCTGGCAGAAAGGTAAAAGCGCCTCTGATCCGGGAATGCCCGGTGAACCTGGAATGCCGGGTGGAAAAAGAGCTGCCGCTGGGAAGCCACATCATGTTCCTTGCGAGAGTGGTTTCCGTAAGCGTGGACGAAGAATGGATGGATGAGAAGGGACGTTTCCATCTGGACTGGGCAAAACCTGTCTGCTATTCCCACGGCGGCTATTTTGCGCTGGGAAAAGAGATCGGGACCTTCGGTTTCAGCGTGGCGAAGAAGAAACAGGGAAAACGGGTTTCATGGAAAGTATAACGAAGCATTACAGGAGAATGAGGGCGGAATTTTTGATGACGGCGTTCTGCATAATTGCAGCCGCTGTCCTTTTTGTACCGTCCTTTCCGGCATTTGTCCCGGAAGAGAACAACGTATATGAGGTCAGCCTGAACGGCCGGAATGTGGGCCTGACAGACAGCCCGGAAGAAGCGGAGGATCTGCTCGCACAGGCACGGGCATTTCTGGTGTCCGGAAGCGGTGAAATGGTCTTTATGGATGCCGAGTTGGAGCTTACAGGCAGGACCATGCTGTTCGGCCGCGTGGACGGGCAGCAGACCATCCAGGAAAACATGTGCGGCGTCCTTAAAAAAAGCGTCCGCAGCACACTGCAGCGCGCCTATACCGTTAAGATCAACGAATATACAGTCAACCTGCGTTCCAGCGACGAGGTGCTTTCCCTCCTGAACGCCTGTCTGGACAAATACGACCCGCAGGATATCTATACGGTGGAGCTGAATGTGGCTCCCGGAAGGGAGCTAAATGTACTGACCGCTTCCATCCGCCGGACGGAGGAGCTGGAGCAGGAGGACGGGAAGCTTGGCGCCGGGCTGGAGACCTTTTTCGAGGACGTTCTTGCCCAGACGGAACCAGCAGGGGAGCAGGATTTCGAAGATCTGGATTACGGGCTGGTGGATCTTGAGTTCGCGGATACTGTGGAGGTCGTGGAAGCCTATCTGATGGAAGAGGAACTGACGCCGCTTGAGGAGGCGGTGGGGCAGGTGATGAACGAGCAGGCAAAGGAAGAAATCTACGAGGTCCAGCCCGGAGACACGCTCTCTGAGATCGCGCTGGAGCATTCGCTTCCCATGGAGGACCTGGTCGCGATCAATCCTTCCCTGGAGGATGAAAATTCTACCATCCGTGCGGGGGAAGAACTGATCATCACGGTCCCGGAGCCGGAGCTTTCCATCATCCACAGAGAGCTGGTCTATGAGGAAGAAAATTATAATGCTCCCGTGGAATATGTGGACGTGGACGAATGGTATACCAACCAGGAGGAAACGGTGCAGGAGCCTTCGGAAGGACACCGGAAAGTGGCGGCTGTCAAGACCTACAGGAACGATCATGAGATGGAAGAGGAGATCGTCCTGGAAGAAGTGGATTATGAAGCAGTTCCTAAGATCGTCCGGCGGGGGACCAGAGTGCCTCCCACATTTATCAAGCCGATCTCCGGCGGCGTTTTGACGTCCAGCTACGGAAGGCGCAGCGCGCCCACCGCAGGGGCCTCCACCAATCATCAGGGAACGGACTGGGCCACTCCGGTGGGAACGGCGGTCGTGGCTTCCTGCGGCGGGACCGTGACCAGAGCCGGCTGGGCGAGCGGCTATGGATACGTGGTCTACATCCAGCATGAAGGCGGCAGGGAGACCCGTTATGCCCATCTGAGCAAGGTGCTGGTGAGCGTGGGAGAGAAGGTGGATCAGGGAGAACGGATCGCGCTCAGCGGGAATACGGGCAGGAGCACCGGCCCGCACCTGCATTTTGAGATACGCATCAACGGCGTTGCTGTCAACGCGGTGGATTACCTGAGCTGAGGCGGGAGGCCCGGCGCCGTCAGGCAGACCGCCGCGGGACATAAACCGGGCCGTTTTCGGGCATAAAAAACTGTTTACAAACCAGGAAAATGTGCTATAATCGCTTTTGTATTTATGGGCTGGCATATTTTTTGTTTACATGGTATAATATTTTAAAATTTCTATGTCAGATTTTACTAAACAGATGACTGCATAAAGAAAGTGCAGCGGTTTATAATATGTTTCAAAGAAGCCGTCCGTCGGACGGCGGATATCGGATCATAGCGGTTTTCATGGGCGTTTCTGATGGCAGCGCCCATGATCGGATAGAGGGATGTGTGTTCCCAAGAGGACGAAGATGGAACAATATGTGGTTTGCGGCGGGAACCCGCTGGTGGGCGAGGTGGAGATCGGCGGCGCGAAGAACGCGGCGCTGGCGATACTTGCGGCTTCGGTAATGACAGATGAGACGGTTTTGATCGAAAATATGCCTGATGTGCGGGATACGAACATCCTGCTGCAGGCGATGCAGAGCATCGGGGTTCTTGTGAACCGGGTGGACAGGCATACGGTAAAGATCAACGGCGGACAGATCCATGATCTCGTGATCGAGGATGATTATATCAAGAAGATCCGAGCGTCCTATTATCTTCTGGGGGCGCTTCTCGGTAAATACAGAAGGGCGGAAGTGGCTCTCCCCGGCGGCTGCAATATCGGAAGCCGTCCCATCGACCAGCATATCAAGGGGTTTAAGGCGCTGGGAGCGGATGTGCGCATCGAGCACGGACTGATCATTGCGGAAGCGGAACTCCTGAAGGGATGCCATCTGTATATGGACGTGGTCAGCGTGGGCGCGACCATCAATGTCATGATGGCAGCAGCTCTGGCGGATGGCCTGACCATCATAGAGAACGCGGCAAAGGAGCCCCATGTGGTGGATCTTGCAAACTTCCTGAACAGCATGGGAGCGAACATCAAGGGCGCGGGAACGGATGTGATCCGCATCCGCGGCGTGGAAAAGCTCCACAGGACGGAATATACCATAATTCCCGACCAGATCGAGGCGGGGACATTCATGTTCGCGGCAGCCGCCACCAGGGGCGACGTTACCGTGAAGAACGTGATCCCAAAGCACCTGGAGTCCATCAGCGCCAAGCTGATCGAGATCGGCTGTGATGTGGAGGAGTCGGATGATGCGGTGAGAGTCGTTGCTGCCAGGCCTTTGACCCATACCCATGTCAAGACCCTTCCTTATCCGGGCTTCCCTACGGATATGCAGCCGCAGATCACAGTGACGCTGGGGCTTTCCCATGGGACCAGCATCGTGACGGAAAGCATCTTTGAGAACCGTTTCAAATATGTGGACGAGCTGACCCGGATGGGCGCCAATATCAAGGTGGAGGGAAATACCGCCATCATTGACGGTGTATCCCGTTATACGGGCGCGAGTATTACCGCTCCGGACCTGCGCGCGGGCGCGGCTCTGGTGATCGCTGCCCTTGCGGCGGAGGGCGTTTCCACCGTGGACGATATCCGCTACATCGAAAGGGGCTATGAGAATTTTCCCGAAAAGCTGCGCGGCCTCGGTGCGCAGATCGAAAAGGTGGACAACGAGCGCGATGTGAAAAAATTTCGCTTTAAGGTGAGTTGACCTCATCTGCCTATTGACAGATGGCGCGCTATGGTGTACGCTAGGGAACGTAGCCAGTTGATGGATAAAAAAATTCAATATTGTATCTGACTCTTATTCAGAGTGGTGGAGGTACATAGGACCTGCGAAGCCACGGCAACCCCTTACGAGGAAGGTGCCAACCTGAGCGAGTAATCGAACAATAAGAGGATTTGATTATCATTTTATCGGGTCCGCTTAGCGCGGACTTTTTTTATACGATAGGAAATTTCATTTCCTATCGTATAAAAAAAGACGTTCCGCGCAGGCGGCCCCGGCCGTGTTACAGGAGGAATGTATGGAAAAACATTTATTCACTTCGGAGTCTGTTACAGAAGGACATCCTGACAAAATGTGCGACGCCATCTCCGATGCGATACTGGATGCGCTGATGGAGAAGGATCCCATGAGCCGTGTGGCGTGTGAGACCTGCACTACCACCGGACTGGTGATGGTGATGGGCGAGATCACCACGAACGCTTACGTGGACATCCAGAAGATCGTCCGCGAAACGGTGAGCGAGATCGGCTATACCAAATCGGAATACGGCTTTGATGCCGACACCTGCGGCGTGATGGTAGTCCTGGATGAACAGTCTTCTGATATCGCCTTGGGCGTGGACAAGGCCCTGGAGGTGAAGGAGGAAGAGGCAAAAGGTGCGGAGCACAGCATGAGCGAGGATGAACTCGACGCCATCGGCGCCGGAGACCAGGGCATGATGTTCGGCTATGCGACCAATGAGACGGAAGAATATATGCCTTATCCGATCTGCCTGGCACATAAGCTCACCAGGCAGCTTGCAAAGGTGCGTAAAGACGGTACGCTGCCTTATCTCCGGCCGGACGGAAAGAGCCAGGTCACTGTGGAATATGACGAAAACGACAGGCCTGTCCGCCTGGAAGCGGTGGTGCTTTCCACTCAGCACGACCCGGATGTGTCCCAGGAGCAGATCCATGAGGACATCAAAAAATACGTATTCGATCCCGTTCTCCCGAAAGAGATGGTAGACGGGAACACCAAATTTTTCATCAATCCCACCGGCCGTTTCGTGATCGGCGGCCCTCACGGTGACAGCGGCCTGACCGGGCGCAAGATCATCGTGGATACCTATGGCGGATATGCCCGTCACGGCGGCGGAGCCTTCTCCGGAAAGGACTGCACGAAGGTGGACCGTTCCGCGGCTTATGCAGCCCGTTATGCGGCCAAGAACATCGTCGCAGCAGGCCTTGCGGACAAGTGTGAGATCCAGCTTTCCTACGCCATCGGCGTGGCGCGCCCTACTTCCATCATGGTGGATACATACGGTACGGGCAAGGTTTCCGATGAGAAACTGGTGGAGATCATCCGGGAGAATTTCGACCTTCGCCCGGCGGGCATCATCCGCATGCTCGACCTTCGCCGTCCGATCTACAGACAGACGGCTGCCTATGGCCACTTCGGACGCCACGATCTGGATCTTCCCTGGGAGAAGCTGGATAAAGTGGATGCACTGAAGAAGTATCTGTAAAAAAGAAAAACAGAACAGTCTATGCAATGCAATGAAAGCCCCGGAAATGCGCTGTACTCTAGGGATAGGATCCCTTTTTTCACAACAGGCATTTTCCTGGGCTTTTTTGCGTAACAGTCATCTTTCGGAGCCTTTTTGCGGCCGGAAGTCCGGATGCGTTTAAATCCTGACATGATGAAATCCTGATGCTTTTCGGTCTTAATGCGTCTCCAGATAAGCCTTCAGCTCCGCCACTTCTTCCGTAAGCAGATTGGTAAAATAAACCGCTCCGTCCGAGTTCAGATGATCCGCGTCCCCGAAATATTTCAGGTTGGTCTGGAACCGCTCATCGTGGGAATAGTCATAGTAGCTTACCCCGTATGTCAGCGCGATGTCGTTGACCACGGTATAGAATTCATACAGGAAGTCCGCCGGTACATACTGGTTATAGTAGACCGTAAACGGCGTTGTGATCAGGACCGGCGTGATGTTGTTTTCCTTGCACAGGGTGATCAGGTCGATCAGGTATTGTTTCTTGTCCTCTTCAAAATATTCTGTCTTGTTTTCAAAATGCCTTTGGTATCTGGCAAGTCCTCTGGCTTCAAATTCCTGCACGGTCTCAGCGCCGTAGATTTCTTCCGGCGTGCTTCCTTCCGCCGTGCTGGATACACCGGAGGAATCCGCGGAGACTTCTCCAGACGAGCCTGCCCGGACTTCGTTAGAAGAATCCGCAGAGACTTCCCCGGCAGCTTTTGCTGAATCAGAGGAAACATCAGCGCCGGCCTCTGCCGCATATAAGACATTTTTCCTGTTCTCGGAGAGGGACGGGAAGATGACGGGCGGTTTGAACAGCTCAAAGATCTTTTCCCCGGCGGAGAGGATCGGGAAGCGGACCGTGACAAGGTCTTTGTACAGACTGTAGTCCGGGTTGTATTTTGGGGACAGGATCCGGTAATACCGGACGCTGATGGCTTCCTGGTCAGCAGGGTCCGTGGCCTCTTCATTAAAGGAGAAGTAGGATACGGGGATGAACAGGATGCTGCCGTCCGTAAAATCGTCCTTATGCATATCGATCAGGGCATGATCATACTGGAAGGACTGGCTGGTCAGGGCAAAATTGAAGGTTGCGTACCCCCGTTCCTTTTCAAGCGCTTCCCAGTTAAAAGCGCACTGCCCGTGGGAGCTGCCTACGTTGGCGACCTGGATGTCGTGCGGCACAAAATTGAAAACATTTACCTCCGCCATTCCGGTATCGACCTTTTGCTCATACATCATGTCCAGATAGAACAGGCAGCAGAAGGTGATGCATACGGCGAGGACACATTTGACAATAAAAGCTTTCATGGGCGTCTGTCAGAATTGCATGTAAATGAATTCTGTGGTTACTCCTTTCTCTGAAAAAAGCAGGATGGCTAACAGAAGCAGTATATAGATTGGCCAGCGGATAAAAAAGCGCTGTCTGGAGATCAGGGCGATCACATCGGTTTTAAGGGATGCCAGATCGAAGAAAAACAGCGGGATCATCGGCAGGCAGCGGAACAGCAGGCCGGTAAGCGTGAGCCCCATCTGGAGCGCACAGTCATGGATGTAAGTAGTAGGGGAGCTGATCCCGGTGAACATATTCCGGATCACATAGAGCGCGTCTTCCAGGGTGGCGGCCCGGAAAAAGATCCAGGCGAAGCAGACCAGAAGGAAGGTCACCGGGACGGTGATGATGCACAGCAGGGCGTGCAGCCGTCCATTGGTCTGGAAACGGGAATTTTTTCTGTTCCAGGGGAAAAAGCCTTCGATGACCTGGAGCACGCCGTGGATGCCGCCCCATAGAACGAAATTCCAGCTCGCCCCGTGCCAGAGCCCGCTGACCAGGAAGGTGATCATGATATTGAGGGCATGGCGAATGCACCCCACCCGGTTCCCGCCCAGAGGAATGTAGATATAGTCCCGGAGCCAGGTGGAAAGGGAAATATGCCATCTTCCCCAGAAATCCTTGATAGACGAGGCAAAATAGGGGGAACGGAAATTGGGCGACAGACGGATCCCTAAGATCCCGGCAGACCCCAGAGCAATGTCTGTGTATCCCGAAAAATCACAGTAAAGCTGGATGGCATAAAAAAAGGTGGATAACATGAGGGAAAACCCCGTATAGGACGGAAGATCGCCGTAGACCTGGCTGACATAAATGGAAAGCCCGTCCGCGAGCACCAGCTTTTTAAAAAAGCCCCAAGCCATCAGCTTCATGCTGTAAGACGCCAATTTATAGTGAAAACGGTGTGGCTTATGAAGCTGGGGGAGCAGAGAAGCGCCCCGCTCGATCGGCCCCTGCATGACTTTCGGGAAAAAGGAAATATATACCGCGTAGATCCCAAAATGTCGTTCCGCGGGGATCTTTTCCCGATATACGTCAACAAGATAGCTGATCGTCTGGAACAGATAGAACGAGATCCCAATGGGAAGCGCGATCTGAAGCGTCAGCGGCTGCATGGGAATGGAAAAATGCTGCAGCAGCGCCGCCACATTTTCGGAAAAGAAATTCAGATATTTGAAAAAGAACAAAAGACCTGCGCAGAATAGAATAGAAAGCACCAGAACCGTTTTTTTATAAACAGCCGAAGGTGCTTTCCGTTCCATATAAAGCGCCGCGTAATAGGAAACCACGGTGGTAAGCAGGAGGACCAGAAGATATTCCGGCCCCCATGTGGCATAAAAGAAATAGCTGGCGGCCAGCAGCAGCGCCCAGCGCCATTTTCTGGGCATGATCCAGCATAAAAGGAAGATGATGGGCAGAAAAGCGGCGTAGCCAAACGAATTAAAAAGCATAGGAGTCCCTTTCTAACCCGGCAGTCTGCCGGTCGTTTATCGTAGCGTAAGTTATTATACTACAGGACTGGAAAAATATACAAGCCCATGCTGAACGGCGGCGCGGGAGTTTGACAGTTGAATAATTAGAATAGTACTTGCGGGTCGCATAAAACCTGCTTTTTTTGTGTCAAATTTTTAGTTTTTATATATGTTATTTTATGTTATTGTGTGATATAATAAGGGGAAGGAGGGATTGTCTATGAATCTTCACATATCAAAATCCAAAAATGCAGAGTCATTTTATATCTGCAGATCTTATGTAAAAGCGAATGGCAGTACTTCTTCCATGATCGTCCGCAAGCTTGGAACTTTAGAACAGCTTTTAGCGGAGCATGGACCGACAAGAGATGATGTCCTTGCATGGGCAAAAAATGAAGTGAAACTAGAAACTGAAAAATACAAAGAAGAAAAAACGGTTTTGATCCCTTTCCATGCAGACAGGCAGTTAGATTATGATAAACAGGTCTTTTTCCGTGGAGGTTACCTTTTCCTGCAATCCGTTTATTACCAGATGCAGATCAATAAGATCTGCCGGAAATTGAAACAAAGATATAAATTTCAATACGACATCAATGCGATCCTTTCTGACCTGGTCTATGCAAGGGTCCTGGAACCATGCAGCAAGCGGTCTTCCTATAAGGCTGCATCGGAGTTCCTGGAAAAACCTTCCTATCAGCTTCATGATGTGTACCGCGCATTGGATATCCTTGGCGCTGGATCTGACATGATCCAGGCTGAAGCCTATAAAAACAGCCATTTCCTGGGGAAAAGGAATGATAAGATCCTTTATTATGACTGCTCGAATTATTATTTCGAGATCGAGCAGGAAGACGGAAGCAAAAAGTACGGGAAAAGCAAAGAACACCGGCCAAACCCGATCATTCAAATGGGGCTTTTTATGGACGGGGACGGGATTCCCCTTGCTTTTTCCCTCTTCCCGGGAAACGCAAACGAGCAGACATCGCTAAAACCGTTAGAGAAGAAAGTCCTTGGGGATTTCGGATGCCAGAAATTCATTTATTGCAGCGATGCCGGACTGGGTCCGGAAGCCATCCGGGAATACAACCATATGGGAGAGCGGGCTTATATCGTCACCCAATCGATCAAAAAACTGGCAAAGGAAGAAAAAGAGTGGGCATTAAACCTCCAGGGATTTAAACGGGTCTGCGATGGCACGCCTGTCGATATCACGAAGCTGCCGGAGGATGACAAAGGGCTTTATTACAAGGACGAGCCGTATACCACAAAAAAACTGCACCAGCGTTTGATCATAACCTACTCCCCTAAATATGCCTTATATCAGAAATCCATCCGGGATAAGCAGGTGGAGCGGGCACAAAAGATGCTGGATTCGGGGGAGACAAAAAAGAACCGGAAGAACCCGAATGACCCGGCACGTTTCATTGGAAAGATGGCTGTTACAAAAGATGGGGAGGCTGCGGATATCAAACAGTATCTGGATGAGGATAAGATTGCAGAAGAGGCGCAGTATGATGGGCTTTATGCAGTATGCACGGATCTTTTAGATGATGAGGTCGATGATATCTTAAAAGTAAGTGAAGGCAGATGGAAGATCGAAGAATGCTTCCGGATCATGAAAACGGATTTTACTGCAAGACCGGTTTATTTAAGGGATGAAAACAGGATCAAAGCCCATTTCCTGATCTGTTTTCTTGGATTAACCGTCTACCGTTACCTTGAGAAAAAACTGGATTTAAAATACACCTGCGAAGAATTGCTGGACACACTGAAAGCAATGAACTTTGCCGGGATACAAGAGCAGGGCTTCATCCCTCTGTATCGTCGGGAAAGTATCACGGATGCTCTTCATGAAGCCTGCGGTTTCCGGACGGACTATCAATTCATAACCAAAAGTAAAATGAGAACAATCCAGAAAAAAAGTAAAGGGAAGGAATAAATTACTATAGTTCGAAACAACAGCAAAAATCGCTGTAGCCCAGTAAGCACAAGGGATACAGCGATTTTTTCTTCCGTCAACTGTCAAAGACAGGATTATAAGGAAAAGACTAACGAAATTATCCATGAATGTCAAGTACAATATGCTCCGAGATCCGTTTCCCGTGATCGTAAAAAATCTCATCTTCCTCTGTGATTTCCCGGTGCACTTCCGCCGGATGGCCAA
>DWYY01000125.1 GCA_019118445.1 Candidatus Eisenbergiella merdipullorum
GAACAGAAGCTGATCGAGGACTTCAACCTGAAGGTTCAGCCCGGCCAGCGGATCGCCATCGTTGGCCCTACGGGCTGCGGAAAGACCACGCTGATCAACCTGCTGATGCGTTTTTATGACGTGACGGGCGGAAAGATCTGCGTGGAGGGCTGCGACGTGCGGGATGTGACGAGAAAGAGCCTGCGGGAAAGCTTCGGCATGGTGCTGCAGGATACCTGGCTGAAATCCGGCACTATCCGGGAAAACATCGTGATGGGAAAACCGGATGCCACGGAGGAGGAGATCATCGCGGCGGCGAAGGCCTCCCACGCCCACAGCTTCATCAAGCGCCTGCCGCAGGGGTATGATACGGTGATCACGGAGGAGGGCGGCGGTCTCTCCCAGGGACAGAAGCAGCTTCTGTGCATCGCCCGCGTCATGCTCTGCCTGCCTCCCATGCTGATCCTGGACGAGGCCACATCATCCATTGATACCAGGACGGAAATGCGGATCCAGTCGGCTTTCCTGCGCATGATGAAGGGGAGGACCAGTTTTATCGTGGCGCACAGGCTGTCCACCATCCGGGAGGCGGATGTGATCCTGGTGATGCGGGACGGCCACATCGTGGAGCAGGGCCGGCATGAGGAGCTTCTGGAAAAGAAGGGCTTCTACGCACAGCTTTATAACAGTCAGTTTGCAGTGTGAGACAAAAAGACGGATCTTTCTGAGATCATTCAGCCTGCGGACTCCGTTCCTTCATGAGAAGCTCCAGCAGGCACCGTGCGGCGGCACCCAGCGGCCGCCCCGGGTCGCGGACCAGGCAGACATAGCGCTGCGGGATCTCTTCCATCAGAGGGATGGAGAACAGCTTCTTCTGTTCCAGAGCATCGGCCACTAGCTTTTCCGGTACAAAGGCGAGCCCCAGATCATGCATGGCGACCGGAAGCAGAAGATCCGCATTCGCCATTTCTATATCATAATGAAGCGACAGCCCATGGGCGGCAAAATAATCCTCGTAAAAGCGGTAGGACATGGTGGAACCGGAAAGGCCCGCCAGAGGATACTGCTTCAGGTCGGAGAGCCGCATGGGCGCGCCGCACAGATGGGCAAAGCGAGGACCGCCCACCAGAACGCTTTTAAACGGGCGCAGACGGACGGAGACATAGGGCTTTTCAATCTGAAAGGGAGTGGGGACGACGGCGAGATCCGTTCGTCCTTCTTTCATATCGGAGATCACCTGCGAGGTAGGGCCGTTGCTGATGCGCATTTTTACATCGGGATATTCCTCCTGGAACCGGGTGAGAAGATCCAGCAGCAGGCAGTGCAGTGCCGTTTCCGTGGCGCCTATGCTGACGGAGCCGCCATGCAGGCCAAGGGCGAGTCCCAGCTCTTCTTCCCCGCGCAGGATGCGCTCGCAGGCGGGAGCCACATAGCGGTAAAGAAGCTTTCCTTCCGGCGTGAGCGTGACGCCGTGTTTGGAACGGATGAAGAGGCGGCAGCCAAGTTCGCTTTCCAGATTCTGGATGCTCCTGGTGACGGAAGGCTGGCTGGAAAGCAGCACATTTGCGGCCCTTGTGAAGTTACTGTATTTTGCAACATAATAAAACACTTTATAGTAATCAAAGCTTGCGTTCATGAAGAAAGCCCTTTCTTTTTCACATAAGATATGCTGTTTCTGCATAATACTCATATCATATTATTATTTTTCAATATAGATTAATCATAGTATAATACGCCAGGAGCAAATTGAAAAGACAGAAAATAAGGCAAAGGAGGCATTGGGATGGCGAATACGGATACCGTTAAGACAGCCGGCAGTCCTGCGCAGGGATCGTCGGAGGAGTCCATCGAGGAGGTTCTGAAGCGTCTTGTAGATGTGGAAGAAGCGGCCGGCCAGATGAAAGATGCTGTAGAGGCCAGGAAGAAGGAGCTTTCCGAGGCGGCGGATGCGAAAAGGGCGGAATTTGACCGTGAACTCGCCGCGCAGATGGAAGAGCGTTCCCGCACACTGGAGGAACGTCTGGAGAAGGAGAAGCAGGAAGAACTGGACGGGCTTCTTCAGAAGACGAAGCAGGAGCTGGAAGGGCTTCAGCGCAAGTATGACACAGAACATGACAAGATATCAGATAAAATCGTGGAGTCGATCAAGGGTGTGAGGATATGAGTTTATTTCGTTACAGCGGTTTGTCCGCCAAGGTGAGGGCCACGAGCGGAAAGCTCCTCACCCAGGAGGATTTTCTCCGGCTGAGCAGTCTGTCGAGCGTGCCGGAGGTGATCGCTTATTTAAAGAAAAAGCCTTCCTATGCAGCCATTCTGGAGAAAGAGGATGAGAGAAATCTTCACAGAGGACAGGCGGAAGGCCTCATCATGCAGTCGCTGTTTACGGATTTCGCACGCTTGTACCGGTTTTCCAATCTGGAGCAGAGACAGTTCCTGAACGGTTACTTCATGAGATATGAGATCACCTTCCTCAAAGCTGTCATCCGTTCCATCCTGACCCGCGGCGAACCGCTGACGGATGCGGAGGAATATCGGGAGATCTTTGAGCGGCATTCGGCGATCCCACTCAGGCAGGCATTAAACGCGGATACCATGGAGGGCCTGATCGCGGCGCTTTCCGGCACGGTTTACAGAAAAGTGCTGAGCGACGTATACGGTTCCAGCAGCAGGGAGCTGTTTGACTATGAGCTGGCGCTTGACCTGTTTTTCTTTTCCGAATACTGGAAAATGGTGAAGAAGGAGCTCAAGTCGGAGGACCAGGAGGCCATCACCCAGTCCGCGGGAGCGGAGATCGACGCGGTGAACCTCACCTGGATCTACCGTGCAAAGAAGTATTACGGGATGTCGGCGGCCCAGATTTATGCGCTGATCGTCCCCATCCACTACCGGCTCACCAGAGACCAGGTGAAACGGATGGCGGAGGCGGCTGATGTGGACGAGCTGCTCGGCGTCATGGAGACGACGAAATACGGCAGATTCCTGGAAGGAGAGGAGCCGCCGAGGCTGGAACACTGTATGGACGCCATGCAGGAGGCGGTGCATGCCGTGCTGCTTCGCAGGAAGCCTTATTCGGCGGCTTGCCTGGATGTCTATCTGTATCGGAAGGAACAGGAGGTCCACAGGATCATCACAGCAATGGAGTGCGTGAGATATGGGCTGCCGTCTGATAAGATCAGAGAATATCTGGCATAAGTGCACGAATCCTTGGTTCGTGTTTAAATGAGATGCCGCCTGTGGCGGCAGAAAGAGGTACGGGAAACGAATGATAGAGAAAATGGAATTTTTAAGTATCATCGGTCCCAAGGACCAGCTTGACAGGGTAACGGAGAAGTACCTTGGGAAATATGAGATACAGCTTGAAAATACGGTGGGAGAGCTGAAAAACCTAAAAAACATCGTGCCCAATTCAGAGAGCAATCCCTACCGGGAATGGATCGGAAAAGCGCAGGAGGCCGCCGCGATCGCAGCGGGACAGGCAAAACCGGGCGCAGGAGGGAAGACAAAAAATGATCCGGCATCTGCCGGCCTTTCCCCTCAGGAAGCGATGGAAGCCGTACAGGCGGCGGACAAGCTCATGGAGGAAAATCATAAGCAGAAGACGAAGCTGCAGGCGGAGCTGAAAAAGAAGCAGGGGCTTCTGGAAGCCGTCCGCCCTTATCTGAGCCTGCATTTTGAGCTTTCCAAAATCCTTCGCTTCCAATATATAAGGTTCCGTTTCGGAAGACTTCCGATCGGTTATTATCAGAAGCTGAAAGAATATCTGCAGGAGGATGACTGCACCATCTTTGAAAAGTGCAGGGTGGATGACTCCTATGTATGGGGGATCTATTTTGTACCTGTTTCCGAGGCAAAAAAGGCGGATGCGATCTATGCCTCCATGCATTTTGAGCGGTTTTTCATCGAGGATGCTTACCAGGGTACGGTAGACGAGGCCTGCCAGACGCTGGAAAAGGAGATCGAGGCGTTAAAGCAGCAGGAAAAGGATCTGGATGAAAAACTGGCGGATGCGCTGAAAAAGGATGCGGACAGGCTCCTTGCGGCGAAGGACGTGATCGAGACCCAGTCCTCCCGTTTTGACATCAGAAAGCTTGCGGCTTTCACCCGTTCGAAGAAAGAGACCTTCTTCATCCTCTGCGGATGGATGACGAAAAGGGATGCGGTGAAACTGGGTAAGGAGCTGGAAGCAGATCCGGAGCTGTTCGTGACGCTGGAAGAAAATCCGGACAGAAGAGTATCCGTCCCTCCCACTAGGCTGAAGAATCCGGCGCTCATCCGCCCCTTTGAGATGTTTGTCCGCATGTACGGACTGCCAAACTATAATGAATTTGATCCCACGCTTTTTGTGGCGATCACCTATTCCATCATTTTCGGCGCAATGTTCGGAGATGTGGGACAGGGGCTTTGCCTTCTGATCGGCGGTTTTCTGCTGTATCATTTCAAAAAGCTGAACCTTGCGGCGATCATTTCCTGCTGCGGTTTCTTTTCCACCATATTCGGCTTCCTTTACGGAAGTGTGTTCGGCTTTGAAGATGTGATCCCTGCTCTGTGGCTGCGGCCAACGGAGGCCATGACGACGCTGCCGTTTATCGGCAGGCTGAATACGGTATTTGTGGTGACGATCGCCATCGGCATGGGGCTGATCCTGCTGACGATGATCTTTTCCATCATAAACGCCTTCAGATCGAGGGAATACGGCAAGGCGCTGTTTGATACCAACGGACTGGCAGGACTCGTGTTCTACGGGGCTGTCGTGCTCGTGGTCGTCCTGTTCATGACGGGAAATCATCTGCCTGCGGCGATCGCACTGGTGGTCCTGTTCGTGGTGCCTCTCCTGATCATCGCCTGCAAGGAGCCGCTGACGCAGCTTCTGGAGAAAAAACAGGCGCATCTGGAAGAAGGTCCGGTGATGTTTGTGGTCCAGTCCTTCTTCGAGCTGTTTGAGGTCTGTTTAAGCTATTTCTCCAATACCCTGTCCTTCGTCCGTATCGGCGCCTTTGCGGTGAGCCATGCGGCCATGATGGGCGTGGTGCTGATGCTTGCGGGGGCGGAAAACGGCGGCACGGGCAACCTGATCGTCATCGTTCTCGGCAATATCATCGTCTGTGGTATGGAAGGCCTGGTAGTCGGTATCCAGGTGCTCCGTCTGGAGTATTACGAGTTCTTCAGCCGTTTCTACAAGGGAGACGGAAGGGAATTCAAGCCTTATGTATAAGACCGGGCGTCCGCCCCGCTGCGGATCCCCCGGAATTTTGGAAGCGCCGCATGACATATGCCGCTTCTGCATCCATAAAGTCGCTTATCAATGACAATGGCAAAGCCATTCTTTCACACAACTGTAAGCCGCCTGAATGGCGGCAGCACGAACCAGGGTTCGTACCAAAGGAGGAAAAAGAAATGAAAGTATTATTATTCGCAGCACTGATCGCATGTATCGTGGTTCCCTTCCGTGTATTCTGCAAGGGAGAGCAGACAAAGAGCAGATATAAGAAAACGCTTGCCTTAAACGGCGCGATGTTCTTCGGCCTGATGCTGGCAACGGGCGTGATGATGTTCGGCGGAAGCGCATCCGCTGCGGAGACCGCTGAGACGGCGGCAGCGGCGGCAGGCGGCCTTTCCACCGGCCTTGGCTACCTG
>DWYY01000126.1 GCA_019118445.1 Candidatus Eisenbergiella merdipullorum
CGGCTCTGCAGTCCAGAGTGGCAGTGCTGACATTCTTCTCCGCAGTGTTCGGACCCATCGTAGGCGGCGCGATCGGAATCATCGGCCATGCCCTCGGAGATGCGCTTTTCTATGGAAGCGTTTGGTGGAGCTGGGTATTCCCGGACGGCCTGTTCGGCGTTATCGTAGGCCTGTTCGCTGCCAAGTATGCGATCAAGGAAGGCGGCTTTACCGGAAAGAAGATCGTTCTGTTCAACGTGGTACAGGTGATCGCGAACGCGGTTTCATGGATCCTTCTCGCTCCCGTGCTGGACATCCTGATCTATGCGGAGCCTGCTAACAAGGTATTCCTTCAGGGCGTTCTCGCTTTTGTCGGTAACGCGGTAGTTGCCGGAGTGCTGGGATCCCTGCTCGCATATGCATATTCCAAGATCGGGGCAAAATCATCCAGCCTTTCCAAGGAAGACTGACAGAGGCAGCGGAAGCGGTACGGCAGTGTCCAATGGACGAAGAATCTGGCCGGCCCATGTTGGGCCGGCTGTCCTGTTTTCAGGGGCCAGCTTTACCGTCTGTGCCGATAGGATCCGCTGTTTTCTTTCTATCATTTTTCATGTGAGGTAAGCCATGACCCCTATTATCGAATTTAAGGATTATACTTTTAAATACCGTTCACAGGTGGAACCGACCCTGCGGCATGTGAATCTGACTATCTATGCCGGAGAGAAGGTTCTGATCGTGGGACCGTCCGGCTCCGGGAAATCTACCCTGGCGCACTGTATCAACGGACTGGTTCCATTTTCTTTTTCGGGAGAGAGTACGGGAAGCCTGACCGTGAGCGGAAAGGACCCGGCAAAGGAAGGAATTTTCGGCATGTCAAAGGTGGTGGGAACCGTTCTGCAGGATACGGACGGGCAGTTCATCGGCCTGACCGTGGCAGAGGACATCGCTTTTGCGCTGGAAAATGACTGCGTTCCCCAGGAAGAAATGTTTCCGAAAGTGGATGAAGTGGCGGAAACGGTGGATGTGAGTTTTCTGTTGGATCATGCACCCACGGAGCTTTCCGGCGGGCAGAAACAGAGAGTATCCATGGCGGGCGTCATGATCGACGATGTGGATATCCTTTTGTTCGACGAACCGCTGGCGAATCTGGACCCGGCGACGGGAAAACGCGCCATTGACCTGATCGACAAGATCAGCCGCAGCACCGGGAAAACAGTGCTCATCATCGAACACAGGCTGGAAGACGCCCTCTATCGGGACGTGGACCGCATCATTGTTGTGGGAGAGGGAGAGATCGTGGCGGATATGAAGCCGGACGATCTTCTCTGCACGGATGTGCTGGAGAAGGAAGGCATCCGGGAGCCTCTGTATATCACGGCGCTGAAGCATGCGGGCTGTACGATAAAGCCGGAGAGCAGGCCGCAGCACATTGAGACGATGGATCTGGCCCCCTATCAGGAAAAGGTGCGGGGGTGGTTTCAAAAGGCGCAGCTTCCGCCCGAAAGGCAGAAGACAGAACCCATCCTCGAAGTGGAGGATTTAAGCTTTTCCTATGTTCCGGGGAAAAAGGTCCTGCAGGACATCAATTTCCGGATCGAAAAAGGGGAAATGGTCAGCATCGTTGGGAAAAACGGCGCCGGAAAGAGCACTCTTTCCAACCTGATCTGCGGTTTTATCAATCCGGATCAGGGGAAGATACTGTTGGAAGGCTCTGATATTTCAAGCCTTTCCATTAAGGAGAGAGGCGAGGTCATCGGGCTGGTGATGCAGAATCCCAACCAGATGATCAGCAAACCCATGATCTTTGATGAGGTGGCGCTGGGACTTGCGGTGCGCGGCGTGTCGGAAGATGAGATCAAAGAGAGGGTGTATGAAACGCTGAAGATCTGCGGCCTCTATCCGTTCCGGAACTGGCCGGTATCCGCATTGAGCTTCGGCCAGAAAAAGAGGGTGACGATCGCCTCCATCCTGGTGATGAACCCAAGGGTGCTGATCCTGGATGAGCCGACGGCGGGGCAGGATTTCCGCCACTATACGGAGATCATGGAATTTTTGAAGGATATCAACGAACGCCTGGGCATCACTATTATCATGATCACTCATGACATGCATCTGATGCTGGAATATACGGATCGGGCGATCGTTATCGCGGATGGGAGCCTGATCGCGGATGATACGCCGGCAAGGGTGCTGACGGATGAAAAGATCGCGGAGCGGGCGTATCTCAAGAAAACGTCCTTGTATGAGCTTGCAGTGAAGTGCGGTATCGCCGACGCTTCCGGATTTGTGGAAAGATTCATACACTACGAGAGAGAGGAGAGGGCAAATGGCTAGACTGCTTACCTATGCGCCCAAGGATACCTGGATCCACAGGCTGTCCGGCGTGACGAAAATGCTTTTTTTCATCCTGTGGTCCGTCGCGGGCATGCTGACCTATGATACCAGGATCCTGGTGATCATGCTCCTGTTCAGTTTGGTGATCTTCAAGGTGTCCAAAACGGAATGGAAGCAGGTGGGCACGGTGTTCAAGTTCATTCTTTTGTTTCTGTGCATGAACATCGTCATCGTCTATCTGTTTTCCCCTTACCAGGGCTGTTCGATCTACGGGTCCCGGACGGTGCTCTTTCATATCGCGGGCCGCTACAGCATGACGGCGGAGCAGCTTTTCTATGAGGTAAACATCATGCTGAAATACTTCACGGTCGTGCCCGTGGTGCTGATGTTCATGGTGACGACCAATCCCAGCGAGTTCGCGGCGAGCCTG